>NZ_JBSAXD010000024.1:0-133475 GCF_053427715.1 Burkholderia sp. MR1-5-21 | reverse complement strand
TACATAGACCGGTGTGGCGCGGTGATAGCCGTGAGCCGCGGCGGAATCACGATGCGTCTCGGCATCCGATACTCGAGAGTCGAGGCGAAACGACGAGTGCCTCCGCGTGGGCGGCCGGACGTTCCTGCAACGCGGCGGACTTCACTCCGCGGCCTTGGGCTGTAGCGGCGATAGGTCCGCCAACGTGCTGAGCCCGGGCCCTTGCCGCGTAGCCGGCGGACTGTTTTGACCACAGGGAAAGCTGTTCCGGGTGGGCAAAAAAATGGTCCGAACGCGTTCGGCACGAAATTTGCGGGTTTTTTGCGTGAACCCGCTTGGCTTTATCGCGCGAAGGCCGTATGATGGCGGTCTTCCAGTTTTTCGGCGCGGATTCAGGTTCGCGACGGGACGACCGGAATCTGACGAAGATGCGGGCATCAAGGCGCCAGGCATGACTTTCGTTGCTTGCGAGGGCGTTTCGCTCAGCGCGGCATCGACAAGAGGCTTGGGGCGCATCGGTCAGGTGCCAACGAAGAGAATGAAAATAATCTTCGCGATGTGCTTGACAACGATTCGATGTACCCCCATAATCGTCAGTTCTCTACGGAGGGGTGCCCGAGTGGCTAAAGGGGGCAGACTGTAAATCTGTTGGCTTACGCCTACGTTGGTTCGAATCCAACCTCCTCCACCAAGATATCAACGCAGAGAGCGGTAGGGAATCGTTAGTGGCCCGTGCGGGTGTAGCTCAATGGTAGAGCAGAAGCCTTCCAAGCTTACGACGAGGGTTCGATTCCCTTCACCCGCTCCAGTTCGTGCAGTTGAAGCGTGAAACCGCCCATGTGGCTCAGTGGTAGAGCACTCCCTTGGTAAGGGAGAGGTCGGCAGTTCGATCCTGCCCATGGGCACCAGCAGTATAGTCAGTGTCTGTTTGCGCGCGGCGCAACATGTGAAATTCCTTTTGGGAGTTGAAAATGGCCAAGGAAAAATTCGAGCGGACCAAGCCGCACGTGAACGTTGGTACGATTGGTCACGTTGACCACGGCAAGACGACGCTGACGGCAGCGATCACGACCGTGCTGACGAAGAAGTTCGGCGGCGAAGCGAAGGCGTACGACCAGATCGACGCAGCACCGGAAGAAAAGGCGCGCGGCATCACGATCAACACGGCACACGTCGAGTACGAAACGGCTAACCGCCACTACGCACACGTCGACTGCCCGGGCCACGCTGACTATGTGAAGAACATGATCACGGGTGCAGCGCAGATGGACGGCGCGATCCTGGTGTGCTCGGCAGCAGACGGCCCGATGCCGCAAACGCGTGAGCACATCCTGCTGGCGCGTCAGGTTGGCGTTCCGTACATCATCGTGTTCCTGAACAAGTGCGACATGGTGGACGACGCTGAACTGCTCGAGCTGGTCGAGATGGAAGTTCGCGAACTGCTGTCGAAGTACGACTTCCCGGGCGACGACACGCCGATCGTGAAGGGTTCGGCAAAGCTGGCGCTGGAAGGCGACACGGGCGAGCTGGGCGAAGTGGCGATCATGAACCTGGCCGACGCGCTGGACACGTACATCCCGACGCCGGAGCGCGCGGTTGACGGTGCGTTCCTGATGCCGGTGGAAGACGTGTTCTCGATCTCGGGTCGTGGCACGGTGGTGACGGGCCGCGTCGAGCGTGGCGTGGTCAAGGTTGGCGAGGAAATCGAAATCGTCGGTATCAAGCCGACGGTGAAGACGACCTGCACGGGCGTGGAAATGTTCCGCAAGCTGCTGGACCAAGGTCAGGCAGGCGACAACGTTGGTATCCTGCTGCGCGGCACGAAGCGTGAAGACGTGGAGCGTGGCCAGGTTCTGGCGAAGCCGGGTTCGATCACGCCGCACACGCACTTCACGGCTGAAGTGTACGTGCTGAGCAAGGACGAAGGCGGCCGTCACACGCCGTTCTTCAACAACTACCGTCCGCAGTTCTACTTCCGTACGACGGACGTGACGGGCTCGATCGAGCTGCCGAAGGACAAGGAAATGGTGATGCCGGGCGACAACGTGTCGATCACGGTGAAGCTGATTGCGCCGATCGCGATGGAAGAAGGTCTGCGCTTCGCAATCCGCGAAGGCGGCCGCACCGTCGGTGCTGGCGTCGTCGCCAAGATCATCGAGTAAGCCAGTTATTCGTTGATCGACAGTTTTGGGGCTGGCGCCAGCCAGTCCCAACATGGTCTAGGGGTATAGCTCAACTGGCAGAGCGTCGGTCTCCAAAACCGAAGGTTGGGGGTTCGATTCCCTCTGCCCCTGCCAAAAAATAGCCACGTGTCGAACGTGGCATTTGTTTTAAGGTGTTATGGCGAATCCATCCGTCGAAACTGTAAATACCTCCGGCGATAAGCTGATGCTGGCCCTGGGCGTATTGTTGGTCTTGGCCGGATTCGTGGGCTTCTTCTGGCTGGGCGGCCAGCAGTGGTATGTCCGCGGTGCCGCGTTGGCGGTAGGTTTGATCGCCGGCGTGGCCGTCGGGCTGATGTCCGCGCCTGGCAAGGGCTTGATTGCCTTTGCCAAGGATTCGTACAAGGAAGTCCGGAAGGTCGTTTGGCCCACCCGCAAGGAAGCAACGCAAACCACGCTCGTCGTGTTCGGTTTCGTGCTCGTGATGGCAATTTTCCTCTGGTTGAGCGACAAATCCATCGAGTGGGTGATTTTCTCGGCGATTCTGGGTTGGAAATGATATGAGCGATACTCCGGCATCCCCGAGCGGAAAACGTTGGTACGTGGTGCACGCCTACTCCGGTATGGAGAAGAGCGTGCAACGTGCGCTTCAGGAGCGCATCGAACGCGCCGGCATGCAGGACAAATTCGGTCAGATCCTGGTTCCGACCGAAGAAGTGGTCGAAGTCAAGGGTGGCCACAAGGCAGTGACGGAGCGTCGTTTCTTCCCCGGCTACGTGCTGGTGGAAATGGAAATGACGGACGAAACGTGGCACCTCGTGAAGAACACCGCGAAGGTCACCGGTTTCGTCGGCGGTGCGCGTAACCGCCCGACGCCGATTTCCCCCAAGGAAGTCGAGAAGATCATGTCGCAGATGCAGGAAGGCGTCGAGAAACCGCGCCCCAAGACCCTGTTCGAAGTCGGCGAGATGGTGCGGGTCAAGGAAGGCCCGTTCACGGACTTCAACGGCACCGTCGAAGAAGTGAACTACGAAAAGTCGCGTGTGCGTGTGTCGGTCACCATCTTCGGTCGCGCAACCCCGGTCGAGCTCGAATTCGGCCAGGTCGAAAAAGTTTGATCCCGATTCGGTGGGCAGCCTCGGCTGCCCACCTTCGCGCTTACGGCCCGCGTCATGGCTGTTGAGGAGCGTCAGTAGCCGATCGGCGAACGCGCGTTATCACTCACCGAACGCCGCTTGGCGTTCCAACGAGGTTTTCAAATGGCAAAGAAGATTGTCGGCTTTATCAAGCTGCAGATCCCTGCAGGTAAAGCCAACCCGTCGCCGCCGGTCGGTCCGGCACTGGGCCAGCGCGGCCTGAACATCATGGAGTTCTGCAAGGCGTTCAACGCGCAGACTCAAGGTATGGAGCCGGGTCTGCCGGTGCCGGTGGTCATCACGGCATTCGCTGACAAGAGCTTCACGTTCGTGATGAAGACGCCGCCGGCGACCGTCCTGATCAAGAAGGCGGCGAAGGTGGACAAGGGCTCGAGCAAGCCGCACACCGACAAGGTCGGTTCGATCACGCGCGCTCAAGCCGAAGAAATCGCGAAGACCAAGATGCCGGACCTTACGGCAGCTGATCTGGACGCAGCCGTTCGCACCATCGCTGGTAGCGCACGCTCGATGGGCATCACTGTGGAGGGCGTGTAAATGGCTAAGATCTCCAAGCGCCGTCAGGCATTCGCCGCCAAGGTCGACCGTCAGAAGCTGTACGCGATCGAAGACGCACTCGCACTTGTGAAGGAATGCGCGAGCGCGAAGTTCGACGAGTCGATCGACGTTGCTGTTCAGCTCGGCATCGATGCGAAGAAGTCGGACCAAGTCGTTCGTGGCTCGGTCGTTCTGCCGGCAGGTACGGGCAAGTCGGTTCGCGTTGCCGTGTTCGCGCAAGGCGAGAAGGCCGAGCAAGCACGTGCAGCAGGCGCGGAAATCGTCGGTATGGAAGACCTGGCTGAGCAGATCAAGGCTGGCCAGATGGACTTCGACATCGTGATCGCTTCGCCGGACACGATGCGTATCGTCGGTACGCTGGGTCAGATCCTCGGCCCGCGCGGCCTGATGCCGAACCCGAAGGTCGGCACCGTGACGCCGGACGTCGCGACCGCCGTCAAGAACGCGAAGGCTGGTCAGGTCCAGTTCCGCGTCGACAAGGCCGGTATCATCCACGCGACGATCGGCCGTGCATCGTTCGAGCCGACCGCGCTGCGCACCAACCTGTCGGCGCTGATCGAAGCGCTGCAGAAGGCGAAGCCGGCAACGAGCAAGGGCGTGTACCTGCGCAAGATCGCACTGTCGAGCACGATGGGCGTCGGCGTGCGTGTCGACCAGGCTACGCTGGCCGCGCAGTAAGCAAGAAATCCAGGCCGCTTCGTGACCGAAGCGGCCTTAAAGGGCTTTGGGCGGTTGTCCGTGCAGTTTCGGTGGACAACCGGTTATCAAAGACCGTTGGTGGGAGCGTCGCAGTCAGGCAATCCCTTAATGCAAGCCAACGCAGATGGCGAACCCGAAAAAGTTTTGCAGTGGTGAAGCCGCGGGCCGTGGAGCGATTCTCGGACCGAGGTGGAAATACTCCTAACGAGTCGGACGCCGTTGTTGAACGAGGTACGCGAGGCTTTACGCCAAACGTATCGTTTCTGGAGGCTAACCGTGCCGCTTAATAGAGAAGACAAGCAAGCCGTCGTCGCTGAGGTTGCCGCGCAAGTCGCGAAGGCCCAGACCGTTGTGCTGGCTGAGTATCGTGGAATTGCGGTTGGCGATCTGACCAAGCTGCGCGCGCAAGCGCGTGAGCAACAGGTTTACCTGCGCGTGTTGAAGAACACGCTGGCGCGTCGCGCCGTCGAAGGTACGCCGTTTGCTCCGCTGGCAGAGCAGATGACTGGCCCCCTGATCTACGGCATCTCGGAAGATGCAATTGCTGCTGCTAAGGTCGTCAACGACTTCAGCAAGAGCAATGACAAGTTGGTCATCAAGGCTGGTTCGTTCGATGGCAAGGTGATGGACAAGGCTGGCGTGCAAGCGCTGGCAAGCATCCCGAGCCGCGAAGAACTGCTCTCGAAGCTGCTGTTCGTTATGCAAGCGCCTGTTTCCGGCTTTGCGCGCGCTCTGGCCGCGCTCGCCGAGAAGAAGCAAGCCGAAGCTGCGTAATTACTACGCGCGAACGCATATCAGCGTAACTGATCGCTGGCTGTATCCGAATTCAATTTAGGAGTATTTCAAATGGCAATCGCAAAAGAAGACATCCTGGCCGCAGTCGAAGGGATGACCGTCCTGGAACTGAACGAGCTGGTCAAGGCGTTCGAAGAGAAGTTTGGCGTGTCGGCAGCTGCTGTTGCAGTCGCTGGCCCGGCAGGCGGCGGCGCTGCTGCTGCTGTTGAAGAGAAGACCGAATTCACGGTCGTTCTGACTGAAGCAGGCGGCAACAAGGTTGCAGTCATCAAGGCAGTTCGCGAACTGACGGGCCTGGGCCTGAAGGAAGCGAAGGACCTGGTTGACGGTGCACCGAAGCCTGTCAAGGAAGGCGTCGACAAGGCGGCTTCTGAAGAAGCCAAGAAGAAGCTCGAAGACGCAGGCGCGAAGGTCGAAATCAAGTAAGTTCCGACGCGCTGTGCGAAGGCTGGCGGTTTTTCCACCGCCGGCCTTTTTGTGCTTTGTGGGGACGTTATTCTGGCACTCTTTCGGGATGCCGAATCAACGCCCCCAGAAGCCAAAGATGACCGCCTAATCGTCGTGATTGCGTTGCGATTGGCGTTTCTCTTTGTCTTCTGAAGCGACTGCAGAAGGCAAGTTTGGTCGGGTAGCGGGCAACACAGGCATCCGCTGCCGTCAGCCAGCGGTTGGTAGCGGCCAACCACCAAGCTTCTCGGCTCGTTCAAGCCGTCGGACGGCCATCGGGTCTCAGTCGGTGAACACTCGGGTTTGACACGTCCAGGTATTCCGCCTCGATAGCACCCGCCGTGATTCGGAGATCGTATGCAATATTCCTTCACCGAGAAGAAGCGCATTCGCAAGAGTTTCGCGAAGCGCCCCATCGTTCACCAAGTTCCATTCCTGCTGGCCACCCAGCTTGAATCATTCAGCACGTTTCTGCAAGCCGATGTTCTGACGGCGCAACGCAAGCCTGAAGGTTTGCAGGCCGCTTTCACATCGGTATTTCCCATTGTTTCGCACAATGGTTTTGCGCGTCTCGAGTTCGTGAGCTACGCGCTGTCCTCGCCGGCGTTCAACATCAAGGAATGCCAACAGCGGGGCCTGACCTATTGCTCCGCGCTGCGCGCGAAGGTGCGCCTCGTCATCCTCGACAAGGAATCGCCGAACAAGCCGGTCGTCAAGGAAGTGAAGGAGCAGGAAGTGTACATGGGCGAAATTCCGCTCATGACGCCGACGGGCTCGTTCGTCATCAACGGCACCGAGCGTGTGATCGTCTCGCAGCTGCACCGTTCGCCGGGCGTGTTCTTCGAGCACGACAAGGGCAAGACGCACAGCTCGGGCAAGCTGCTGTTCTCGGCACGGATCATTCCGTACCGCGGCTCGTGGCTCGACTTCGAATTCGATCCGAAGGACATCCTGTACTTCCGCGTCGACCGTCGCCGCAAGATGCCGGTCACGATCCTGCTGAAGGCGATCGGCCTCACGCCGGAACAGATCCTCGCGAACTTCTTCGTGTTCGACAACTTCACGCTGATGGGCGAAGGCGCGCAACTCGAGTTCGTGCCGGAGCGTCTGCGTGGCGAAGTCGCGCGTTTCGACATCACGGATCGCGACGGCAAGGTCATCGTCCAGAAGGACAAGCGGATCAACGCGAAGCACATCCGTGACCTCGAAGCCGCGAAGACCAAGTTCATCTCGGTGCCGGAAGACTATCTGCTCGGCCGCGTGCTGGCGAAGAACGTCGTCGACGGCGATACGGGCGAAGTGATCGCGAACGCGAACGACGAGATCACGGAAAGCGTGCTCGACAAGCTGCGCGAAGCGGACATCAAGGACATCCAGACGCTCTACACGAACGATCTGGACCAGGGTCCGTACATTTCGTCGACGCTCCGTGTCGACGAAACGGCCGACAGAACGGCCGCGCGCATCGCGATCTACCGCATGATGCGTCCGGGCGAGCCGCCGACCGAAGAAGCGGTCGAGGCGCTGTTCAACCGTCTGTTCTACAGCGAAGAAGCGTACGACCTGTCGAAGGTCGGCCGCATGAAGTTCAACCGCCGCGTCGGCCGTGACGAGATCACCGGCCCGATGACGCTGCAGGACGACGACATCCTCGCGACGATCAAGATCCTGGTCGAACTGCGCAACGGCAAGGGCGAAGTCGACGACATCGACCACCTCGGCAACCGCCGCGTGCGTTGCGTCGGCGAACTGGCGGAAAACCAGTTCCGCGCGGGCCTCGTGCGCGTCGAGCGCGCGGTCAAGGAACGCCTCGGCCAGGCCGAGAGCGAAAACCTGATGCCGCACGACCTGATCAACTCGAAGCCGATTTCGTCGGCGATTCGCGAGTTCTTCGGTTCGTCGCAGCTGTCGCAGTTCATGGACCAGACCAACCCGCTGTCGGAAATCACGCACAAGCGCCGTGTTTCCGCACTGGGCCCGGGCGGTCTGACGCGCGAGCGCGCAGGCTTCGAAGTCCGTGACGTGCACCCGACCCACTATGGCCGCGTGTGCCCGATCGAAACGCCGGAAGGTCCGAACATCGGTCTGATCAACTCGCTCGCACTGTATGCGCACCTGAACGAGTACGGCTTCCTCGAGACGCCGTACCGCAAGGTCGTGGACAGCAAGGTGACCGACCAGATCGACTACCTGTCGGCGATCGAGGAAGGCCGCTACATGATCGCGCAGGCGAACGCCGCGATCGACGAGAACGGCACGCTGATCGACGAACTCGTGTCGTCGCGTGAAGCCGGCGAAACGATGATGGTCACGCCGGACCGCATCCAGTACATGGACGTCGCGCCGTCGCAGATCGTGTCGGTTGCAGCCTCGCTGATTCCGTTCCTCGAGCACGATGACGCGAACCGTGCACTGATGGGCTCGAACATGCAGCGTCAGGCCGTGCCGTGTCTGCGTCCGGAGAAGCCGGTCGTCGGTACGGGTATCGAGCGCACCTGCGCGGTCGACTCGGGCACGACGGTCCAGGCGTTCCGCGGCGGCGTCGTCGACTATGTCGACGCAGGCCGTATCGTGATTCGCGTGAACGACGACGAAGCGGTCGCAGGTGAAGTCGGTGTCGACATCTACAACCTGATCAAGTACACGCGTTCGAACCAGAACACGAACATCAACCAGCGTCCGATCGTGAAGATGGGCGACAAGGTCTCGCGCGGCGACGTGCTGGCCGACGGCGCCTCGACGGACCTGGGCGAGCTCGCGCTCGGCCAGAACATGCTGATCGCGTTCATGCCGTGGAACGGCTACAACTTCGAGGATTCGATCCTGATCTCGGAGAAGGTCGTGGCCGACGATCGCTACACGTCGATCCACATCGAAGAGCTGAACGTCGTTGCACGCGACACGAAGCTCGGGCCGGAAGAAATCACGCGCGACATCTCGAACCTGGCGGAAGTCCAGCTCGGCCGTCTCGACGAATCGGGCATCGTGTACATCGGTGCGGAAGTCGAAGCGGGCGACGTGCTGGTCGGCAAGGTGACGCCGAAGGGCGAAACCCAGCTGACGCCGGAAGAGAAGCTGCTGCGCGCGATCTTCGGCGAGAAGGCGTCGGACGTGAAGGACACGTCGCTGCGCGTGCCGTCGGGCATGAGCGGCACCGTGATCGACGTCCAGGTCTTCACGCGTGAAGGCATCCAGCGCGACAAGCGTGCGCAGCAGATCATCGACGACGAACTGAAGCGCTACCGTCTGGACCTGAACGACCAGCTGCGTATCGTGGAAGGCGACGCGTTCCAGCGTCTCGCGCGCATGCTCGTGGGCAAGGTCGCGAACGGCGGTCCGAAGAAGCTCGCGAAGGGCACGAAGATCGACCAGGCATACCTGGAAGACCTCGACCACTACCACTGGTTCGACATCCGCCTCGCGGACGACGAAGCGGCGGTGCAGCTCGAAGCGATCAAGAACTCGATCGAAGAGAAGCGCCACCAGTTCGACCTCGCGTTCGAAGAGAAGCGCAAGAAGCTCACGCAAGGCGACGAGCTGCCGCCGGGCGTGCTGAAGATGGTCAAGGTGTACCTCGCGGTCAAGCGCCGACTGCAGCCTGGCGACAAGATGGCAGGCCGTCACGGTAACAAGGGTGTCGTGTCGAAGATCGTTCCGGTCGAAGACATGCCGTACATGGCCGACGGCCGTCCGGCAGACGTCGTGCTGAACCCGCTCGGCGTGCCGTCGCGGATGAACGTGGGTCAGGTTCTGGAAGTGCACCTCGGCTGGGCCGCGAAGGGCCTCGGCTGGCGTATCGGCGAAATGCTGCAGCGTCAGGCGAAGATCGAGGAACTGCGTGTCTTCCTGACGAAGATCTACAACGAGTCGGGCCGCGTGGAAGATCTGGAAAGCTTCAGCGACGACGAGATCCTCGAACTCGCGAAGAACCTGCGCGAAGGCGTGCCGTTCGCGACACCGGTGTTCGACGGTGCGACCGAGGAAGAAATGGCCAAGATGCTCGACCTGGCATTCCCGGACGAGATCGCGGAACAACTCGGCATGAACCCGTCGAAGAACCAGGTCCGCCTGTACGACGGCCGCACCGGCGAAATGTTCGAACGTCGCGTGACGCTCGGCTACATGCACTACCTGAAGCTGCACCACTTGGTCGACGACAAGATGCACGCGCGTTCGACGGGCCCGTACTCGCTCGTCACGCAGCAGCCGCTGGGTGGTAAGGCGCAGTTCGGTGGCCAGCGTTTCGGTGAAATGGAAGTGTGGGCACTCGAAGCGTACGGCGCGTCCTACGTGCTGCAGGAAATGCTGACGGTGAAGTCGGACGACGTGAACGGCCGGACCAAGGTGTACGAAAACCTGGTCAAGGGCGATCACGTGATCGATGCAGGCATGCCGGAATCCTTCAACGTGCTCGTGAAGGAAATCCGCTCGCTCGGTATCGACATCGATCTCGACCGCAATTAATCGGACTACGGAGAGAAAGCAATGAAAGCTCTGCTCGATCTATTCAAGCAAGTCCAACAGGAAGAAGTTTTCGACGCGATCAAGATCGGTCTGGCCTCGCCGGACAAGATCCGTTCGTGGTCGTTCGGCGAAGTGAAGAAGCCGGAGACCATCAACTACCGTACGTTCAAGCCGGAACGCGATGGTCTCTTCTGCGCGAAGATCTTCGGGCCGATCAAGGACTACGAGTGCCTGTGCGGCAAGTACAAGCGCCTGAAGCACCGCGGCGTGATCTGCGAGAAGTGCGGCGTCGAAGTGACGCTCGCGAAGGTGCGTCGCGAACGCATGGGCCACATCGAACTGGCCTCGCCGGTCGCGCACATCTGGTTCCTGAAGTCGCTGCCGTCGCGTCTGGGCATGGTGCTCGACATGACGCTGCGCGACATCGAGCGCGTGCTGTACTTCGAAGCGTACGTGGTGATCGAACCGGGCATGACGCCGCTGAAGGCGCGGCAGATCATGACCGAAGAGGATTACTACAACAAGGTCGAGGAATACGGCGACGAATTCCGTGCCGAGATGGGCGCGGAAGGCGTGCGTGAACTGCTGCGCGCGATCAACATCGACGAGCAGGTCGAGACGCTGCGCACCGAGCTGAAGAACACCGGCTCGGAAGCGAAGATCAAGAAGTACGCGAAGCGCCTGAAGGTCCTCGAGGCATTCCAGCGCTCGGGCATCAAGCCCGAGTGGATGATCCTCGAAGTGCTGCCGGTGCTGCCGCCGGAACTGCGTCCGCTCGTGCCGCTGGACGGCGGCCGTTTCGCGACGTCGGACCTGAACGACCTGTATCGCCGCGTGATCAACCGTAACAACCGGTTGAAGCGTCTGCTCGAGCTGAAGGCGCCGGAAATCATCGTCCGCAACGAAAAGCGGATGCTGCAGGAAGCTGTCGACTCGCTGCTCGACAACGGTCGTCGCGGCAAGGCGATGACGGGCGCGAACAAGCGTCCGCTGAAGTCGCTCGCCGACATGATCAAGGGCAAGGGCGGCCGCTTCCGTCAGAACTTGCTCGGTAAGCGTGTCGACTACTCGGGCCGGTCGGTGATCGTGGTCGGCCCGACGCTGAAGCTGCACCAGTGCGGTCTGCCGAAGCTGATGGCGCTCGAGCTGTTCAAGCCGTTCATCTTCAACAAGCTGGAAGTGATGGGCGTCGCGACGACCATCAAGGCTGCGAAGAAGGAAGTCGAGAACCAGACGCCGGTCGTGTGGGACATCCTGGAAGAGGTGATCCGCGAGCACCCGGTGATGCTGAACCGTGCGCCGACGCTGCACCGTCTCGGTATCCAGGCGTTCGAGCCCGTGCTGATCGAAGGCAAGGCGATCCAGCTGCACCCGCTCGTTTGCGCGGCGTTCAACGCCGACTTCGACGGTGACCAGATGGCCGTTCACGTGCCGCTGTCGCTCGAAGCGCAGATGGAAGCGCGCACGCTGATGCTCGCGTCGAACAACGTGCTGTTCCCGGCCAACGGCGATCCGTCGATCGTGCCGTCGCAGGATATCGTGCTGGGTCTGTACTACGCGACCCGCGAAGCGATCAACGCAAAGGGCGAAGGTCTGTCGTTCACCGGCGTGTCGGAAGTGCTCCGTGCGTACGAGAACAAGGAAGTCGAGCTGGCGTCGCGCGTCAACGTGCGGATCACCGAAATGGTCCGCAACGAGGACACGTCGGAAGGCGCGCCGGAATTCGTGCCGAAGATCTCGCTGTACGCGACGACTGTCGGCCGCGCGATCCTGTCGGAAATCCTGCCGCACGGCCTGCCGTTCTCGGTGCTGAACAAGCCGCTGAAGAAGAAGGAAATCTCGCGCCTGATCAACACGGCGTTCCGCAAGTGCGGCCTGCGCGCGACGGTGGTGTTTGCCGACCAGCTGATGCAGTCGGGTTTCCGTCTCGCGACGCGCGCCGGCATCTCGATCTGCGTGGACGACATGCTCGTGCCGCCGCAGAAGGAAACGATCGTCGGCGACGCCGCGAAGAAGGTGAAGGAGTACGACCGCCAGTACATGTCGGGTCTCGTCACCGCGCAGGAACGCTACAACAACGTGGTCGACATCTGGTCGGCGACGTCGGAAGCGGTCGGCAAGGCGATGATGGAGCAGCTGTCGACGGAGCCGGTGACGGACCGCGACGGCAACGAGACGCGCCAGGAATCGTTCAACTCGATCTACATGATGGCCGACTCGGGCGCCCGGGGTTCGGCGGTGCAGATTCGTCAGCTGGCCGGTATGCGCGGCCTGATGGCGAAGCCGGACGGCTCGATTATCGAGACGCCGATTACCGCGAACTTCCGCGAAGGCCTGAACGTGTTGCAGTACTTCATCTCGACCCACGGTGCACGTAAGGGTCTGGCTGATACGGCACTGAAGACCGCGAACTCGGGTTACCTGACGCGTCGTCTCGTCGACGTGACGCAGGATCTGGTCGTGGTCGAGGACGATTGCGGCACGAGCAACGGCGTTGCGATGAAGGCCCTCGTGGAAGGCGGTGAAGTCGTCGAAGCGCTGCGCGACCGTATCCTCGGCCGCGTCGCGGTGGCGGACGTCGTGAATCCGGAAACGCAGGAAACGCTGTACGAATCGGGCACGCTGCTCGACGAAACCGCGGTCGAAGACATCGAACGCCTCGGCATCGACGAAGTGCGCGTGCGCACGCCGCTGACCTGCGAAACGCGTTACGGCCTGTGTGCGGCTTGCTACGGCCGTGACCTCGGCCGCGGCTCGCTCGTGAACGTCGGCGAAGCGGTTGGCGTGATCGCCGCGCAGTCGATCGGCGAACCGGGCACGCAGCTGACGATGCGTACGTTCCACATCGGTGGTGCGGCATCGCGTGCGGCAGTGGCGTCGTCGGTCGAAGCGAAGAGCAACGGTATCGTGCGCTTCACGTCGACGATGCGTTACGTCACCAACGCGAAGGGCGAGCAGATCGTCATTTCCCGTTCGGGCGAGGCGATGATCACCGACGACTTCGGTCGCGAGCGCGAGCGTCACAAAGTGCCGTACGGCGCGACCCTGCTGCAGCTCGACGGCGTAACCGTCAAGGCCGGTACGCAGCTCGCCACGTGGGATCCGCTGACGCGCCCGATCATCACCGAGTACGGCGGTACGGTGAAGTTCGAGAACGTCGAGGAAGGCGTGACGGTCGCGAAGCAGATCGACGACGTGACCGGCCTGTCGACGCTCGTCGTGATCGACGTGAAGCGTCGCGGTTCGCAGGCGTCGAAGAGCGTGCGTCCGCAGGTGAAGCTGCTCGACGCGAACGGCGAGGAAGTGAAGATCCCGGGCACGGAACACGCGGTGCAGATCGGCTTCCAGGTCGGCGCGCTGATCACCGTGAAGGACGGCCAGCAGGTGCAGGTGGGTGAAGTGCTCGCACGTATCCCGACCGAAGCGCAGAAGACGCGTGACATTACCGGCGGTCTGCCGCGGGTGGCGGAACTGTTCGAAGCGCGTTCGCCGAAGGATGCGGGCATTCTCGCGGAAGTCACCGGCACGACGTCGTTCGGCAAGGACACGAAGGGCAAGCAGCGTCTCGTCATCACGGATCTCGAGGGCAACCAGCACGAGTTCCTGATCGCGAAGGAAAAGCAGGTGCTGGTCCACGATGCTCAGGTCGTCAACAAGGGCGAAATGATCGTGGACGGCCCGGCCGATCCGCACGACATCCTGCGTCTGCAGGGTATCGAGGCGCTGTCGCGCTACATCGTCGACGAAGTGCAGGACGTGTATCGTCTGCAGGGCGTGAAGATCAACGACAAGCACATCGAGGTGATCGTTCGCCAGATGCTGCGTCGTGTGCAGATCACCGACAACGGCGATACGCGCTTCATCCCGGGCGAACAGGTCGAGCGTTCCGACATGCTGGACGAGAACGATCGCATGATCGCCGAGGACAAGCGTCCGGCGTCGTACGACAACGTGCTCCTCGGTATCACGAAGGCGTCGCTGTCGACCGACTCGTTCATCTCCGCGGCATCGTTCCAGGAAACGACCCGCGTGCTGACCGAAGCGGCGATCATGGGCAAGCGCGACGATCTGCGTGGCCTGAAGGAAAACGTGATCGTCGGCCGTCTGATTCCGGCCGGTACGGGTCTCGCGTTCCACAAGGCGCGCAAGGCGAAGGAATCGTCGGATCGCGAGCGTTTCGACCAGATCGCAGCGGAAGAGGCGTTCGATTTCGGCACGCCGAGCACGCCTGCTACGCCTGCTGCGGAAGAGCCGCAACAACACCCGGCAGCCGAGTAAGCGCGGGCGGCGCGAGCCGCCTCGCTACGCTGTCGCTGAAACCGCCCAGTTTCGACTGGGCGGTTTTTTTTATTGAACCATCGTTCACGCGCATGACGGGTTTGCGCTGGCTGCAGCCCCGTCATGCGCGCGAACGGACCCTGTCCGGATGGCCAACGTTGCACGATTCGCCGCGCGACTGGCGAGCGGGTTGTTAAAATCCGGGTCATCGTTTTGCCGTCCTCGTTCTCATTCATGTCCCGCGCCCTCGAAATCCTCGACGAAGTATTCGGTTATTCCGCGTTTCGCGGCCAGCAGGGCGAAATCGTCGAGCACGTCGCCGGCGGCGGCGATTGCCTCGTGCTGATGCCGACGGGCGGCGGCAAGTCGCTGTGCTACCAGATCCCCGCGCTGCTGCGGCGCGAGGCCGGGCACGGCGCCGGCATCGTCGTGTCGCCGCTGATCGCGCTGATGCAGGACCAGGTCGCCGCGCTGTCCGAAGTCGGCGTGCGTGCGGCCTACCTGAATTCGACGCTGTCCGGCGCGGAGGCGGCCGCGACCGAACGCGCGCTGCGCGAGGGCGAGATCGACCTGCTGTACGTCGCGCCCGAGCGGCTGATGACCGGGCGCTTTCTCGACCTGCTCGAGCGCGCGAAGATCGGGCTGTTCGCGATCGACGAAGCGCATTGCGTGTCGCAATGGGGGCACGATTTCCGTCCGGAATACATCCAGTTGTCGGTGCTGCACGAGCGCTTCCCGTCGGTGCCGCGCATTGCGCTGACGGCGACCGCCGATGCGATCACGCGCGACGAGATCGTCCATCGTCTCGCGCTCGACGACGCGCGCGTGTTCGTGTCGAGCTTCGACCGGCCGAACATCCGCTACCGGATCGTCGAGAAGGACAACGCGCGCGCGCAGTTGCTCGACTTCATCCGCGCCGAGCACACGAACGCGGATGGCACCACCGACGCGGGTGTCGTGTACTGCCTGTCGCGCCGCAAGGTCGAGGAAACGGCCGAATGGCTGAAGGCGCAGGGCGTGCGTGCGCTGCCGTATCACGCAGGGATGGAGTTCGAGGTGCGGCAGAAGCACCAGGAAATGTTCCAGCGCGAAGAAGGCATCGTGATGTGCGCGACGATCGCGTTCGGCATGGGGATCGACAAGCCGGACGTGCGCTTCGTCGCGCACCTCGACTTGCCGAAGAGCGTCGAGGGCTATTACCAGGAAACGGGCCGCGCAGGCCGCGACGGGATGCCAGCGAATGCATGGATGGCGTACGGCCTCGGCGACGTCGTCCAGCAGCGCAAGATGATCGACGAGTCCGATGCGGACGACGCGCACAAGCGTGTGCAGACGTCGAAGCTCGATGCGCTGCTCGGCCTGTGCGAGACGATCTCGTGCCGCCGCGTGCGCCTGCTGAATTATTTCGGCGAGGCGAGCCAGCCGTGCGGCAACTGCGATACCTGTCTCGAGCCGCCCGATTCGTGGGACGCGACGCGTGAGGCGCAGATGGCGCTGTCGTGCGTGTTCCGCGCGCAGCGCGCGAGCGGCTTCAACTTCGGCGCCAGCCACCTGATCGAAATCCTGCGCGGAAGCCGCAACGAGAAGATCCTGCAACGCGGTCACGATACGCTCAGCACGTTCGGCATCGGCGCGTCGCTGTCCGAGCCGGAATGGCGGACGATCTTCCGGCAGCTCGTCGCATACGGCTATCTGGCTGTCGATCACGGGGGCTTCGGCGCGCTCGTGCTGACCGAGGCCGCGAAGCCGGTGCTGAAGGGTGGCGAGAAGGTCACGCTGCGGCGCTACGTGAAGCCGCAGCGCACGCGCCAGTCGTCGAGCCGCAGCGGCACACGGGTCGATCCGACCGCCGGCATGGGCACGCGCGAACGCGCGCGCTGGGACGCGCTGCGTGCGTGGCGCGCGGAGACGGCCAAATCCGACGGCGTGCCGGCCTACGTGATCTTCCACGATGCGACCCTCGCTGAGATCGCGCGCAACGCGCCGGAGACGATCGACGATCTGCGCCACATTCCGGGAATGGGCATCCGCAAGCTCGAGCGCTTCGGCGACGAGATCATCGACGTCGTCGAATCCGCCTGACCGCCGCATCCCGACCCGCCTTCCGTGCGTGCCGCCAAGCCGGAAAATCACGCAACCCGTTGACTTGCTTGGTATTTCCAGAATATGATGCTAGGTTCCGGTTCTCGGAGGGAAGGGTTGCGTGCGAAAGTTCGTTCTCGTTTCCCGGGTCCGGAGGTCAACAGCACCTCGATTCTCGCTTTGCCCGAAATCGATGTGTCGTTTTTGTTCAATTTCAGGAATAAACAATGCCAACCATCAACCAACTGGTTCGCAAAGGCCGTCAGTCGGAAACGACTAAGAGCAAGAGCCCGGCCCTGCAGGACTGCCCCCAGCGTCGCGGTGTGTGCACCCGTGTGTACACGACGACGCCGAAGAAGCCGAACTCGGCACTCCGTAAGGTCGCCAAGGTTCGTCTGACGAACGGCTTCGAAGTGATTTCGTACATCGGCGGTGAAGGCCACAACCTGCAGGAACACTCGGTTGTGCTGATCCGTGGCGGCCGTGTGAAGGACTTGCCGGGTGTGCGTTACCACATGGTTCGCGGCTCGCTGGATACCCAGGGCGTCAAGGACCGTAAGCAAGCGCGTTCGAAGTACGGCGCGAAGCGTGCAAAGGCTGCCAAGTAAGCAGTTTTTGATCAGGGATCGCCTCAGGGCGGTCAAGGCGGGAGTGCCGGATTGCCGGTGCTGTCGAGTAAGTGGTCACCCGGCCAAGCTGGTTAGTCGTGAAGATGTGATCGGGTTTGTTGGTGACCGCGGGGCTGTGAATAGTCCCAACTGAACAGGTAAAGGAAGAATCATGCCGCGTCGTCGCGAAGTCCCCAAGCGGGAAGTGTTGCCGGATCCGAAGTTCGGCAACGTAGATGTAGCCAAGTTCATGAACATGCTGATGCTGTCCGGCAAGAAGTCGGTCGCTGAACGCATCGTTTATGGCGCATTCGAACAAATCCAGACCAAGGGTGGCAAGGACCCGCTGGAAGTGTTCACGGTTGCGCTCAACAACGTGAAGCCGGTGGTCGAAGTGAAGAGCCGTCGCGTTGGTGGTGCCAACTATCAGGTTCCGGTCGAAGTGCGCCCGTCGCGTCGTATGGCATTGGCGATGCGCTGGTTGCGCGAGGCTGCGAAGAAGCGCAGCGAGAAGTCGATGGCTCTGCGCCTCGCTGGTGAGCTGTCCGAAGCGGCCGAAGGCCGTGGCGGTGCGATGAAGAAGCGCGATGAGGTTCACCGCATGGCGGAAGCCAACCGCGCGTTCTCGCATTTCCGTTTCTAAGCGCCAGGCTGGGCTTTTAGCGGAAAAAATTCCGGGCGGGTGCGCTTTTCGAGCGCCTCGCCCGTTTGTGTTGAGGCGTGATGCGACAGGGTCGCATCACGCCAACCCAGTAGAGGATCAAAGTGGCTCGCAAGACTCCCATCGAGCGCTACCGCAATATCGGTATCAGCGCTCACATCGACGCCGGCAAGACGACGACGACCGAGCGTATTCTGTTTTACACCGGTGTGAACCACAAGATCGGTGAAGTCCACGACGGCGCAGCAACGATGGACTGGATGGAGCAGGAACAGGAGCGTGGCATCACGATCACGTCCGCTGCTACCACGGCCTTCTGGAAGGGCATGGGCGGCAACTATCCGGAACACCGCATCAACATCATCGACACCCCGGGCCACGTCGACTTCACGATCGAAGTGGAGCGTTCGATGCGCGTGCTCGACGGCGCTTGCATGGTCTACTGCGCAGTGGGCGGCGTGCAGCCGCAGTCGGAAACGGTGTGGCGCCAGGCGAACAAGTACAAGGTGCCCCGCCTCGCGTTCGTCAACAAGATGGACCGTACCGGCGCGAACTTCTTCAAGGTCTACGACCAGCTCCGTCTGCGCCTGAAGGCGAACCCGGTCCCGGTCGTGGTGCCGATCGGCTCGGAAGAGAACTTCAAGGGCGTCGTCGACCTCATCAAGATGAAGGCGATCATTTGGGACGAGGCGTCCCAAGGCACGAAGTTCGACTACGTCGACATCCCGGCCGAACTCGTCGACACGTGCAACGAGTGGCGCGAGAAGATGGTCGAGTCGGCTGCTGAAGCGAACGAAGACCTGATGGAAAAGTATCTCGGCGGCGAAGAGCTGTCGGAGGCTGAAATCATCAAGGCGCTGCGTGACCGTACGATCGCATGCGAAATCCAGCCGATGCTGTGCGGCACCGCGTTCAAGAACAAGGGCGTGCAGCGGATGCTCGACGCCGTGATCGACTTCCTGCCGTCGCCGGTCGACATTCCGCCGGTTACGGGCGAACTCGAAAACGGCGAGAAGACGGAACGTCGTGCTGCCGACGACGAGAAGTTCGCGGCACTCGCATTCAAGATCATGACCGACCCGTTCGTCGGCCAGCTGATCTTCTTCCGTGTGTACTCGGGCGTCGTCAATTCGGGCGATACGCTGCTCAATGCGACCAAGGACAAGAAGGAACGCCTCGGCCGCATTCTGCAGATGCACGCGAACCAGCGCGAAGAAATCAAGGAAGTGCGCGCGGGCGACATCGCTGCGGCAGTTGGCCTGAAGGAAGCCACGACGGGCGACACGCTGTGCGACCCGGCTCATCCGATCGTGCTCGAGCGCATGATTTTCCCGGAGCCGGTGATTTCGCAGGCTGTCGAGCCGAAGACGAAGGCTGACCAGGAAAAGATGGGCCTGGCGCTCAACCGTCTGGCTCAGGAAGATCCGTCGTTCCGCGTGCAGACCGACGAAGAATCGGGTCAAACGATCATTTCGGGTATGGGCGAACTGCACCTCGAAATTCTGGTTGACCGGATGAAGCGTGAGTTCGGCGTCGAAGCGACCGTCGGCAAGCCGCAGGTGGCGTACCGCGAAACCATTCGCAAGTCGGCTTCGGATGTCGAAGGCAAGTTCGTCAAGCAGTCGGGCGGTCGCGGCCAGTACGGCCACGCTGTCATCACGCTTGAGCGCAGCGAGCAAGGCAAGGGTTACGAGTTCGTCGACGCGATCAAGGGTGGCGTGATCCCGCGCGAATTCATTCCTTCGGTCGACAAGGGTATCCAGGAAACGCTGAAGAGCGGCGTGATGGCCGGCTTCCCGGTGGTCGACGTCAAGGTCACGCTGACGTTCGGTTCGTACCACGACGTCGACTCGAACGAAAATGCGTTCCGCATGGCTGGTTCGATGGCGTTCAAGGAAGCAATGCGTCGCGCCGACCCGGTTCTGCTCGAGCCGATGATGGCTGTGGAAGTGGAAACGCCGGAAGACTACATGGGCAACGTGATGGGCGATCTGTCCGGCCGTCGCGGTATTGTCCAGGGCATGGACGACATGGTCGGCGGTGGCAAGATCGTGCGCGCTGAAGTTCCGCTGTCGGAAATGTTCGGCTATTCCACGTCGCTGCGCTCGCTGACGCAAGGTCGCGCAACGTACACGATGGAGTTCAAGCACTACGCTGAAGCTCCGAAGAACGTTGCTGACGCGATCATCAGCGCCAAGTCGAAGTAATTCGATATCACAACCGAATATTTTTGAAAGAAGAGAATCATGGCAAAAGGTAAATTCGAGCGGACCAAGCCGCACGTGAACGTTGGTACGATTGGTCACGTTGACCACGGCAAGACGACGCTGACGGCAGCGATCACGACCGTGCTGACGAAGAAGTTCGGCGGCGAAGCGAAGGCGTACGACCAGATCGACGCAGCACCGGAAGAAAAGGCGCGCGGCATCACGATCAACACGGCACACGTCGAGTACGAAACGGCTAACCGCCACTACGCACACGTCGACTGCCCGGGCCACGCTGACTATGTGAAGAACATGATCACGGGTGCAGCGCAGATGGACGGCGCGATCCTGGTGTGCTCGGCAGCAGACGGCCCGATGCCGCAAACGCGTGAGCACATCCTGCTGGCGCGTCAGGTTGGCGTTCCGTACATCATCGTGTTCCTGAACAAGTGCGACATGGTGGACGACGCTGAACTGCTCGAGCTGGTCGAGATGGAAGTTCGCGAACTGCTGTCGAAGTACGACTTCCCGGGCGACGACACGCCGATCGTGAAGGGTTCGGCAAAGCTGGCGCTGGAAGGCGACACGGGCGAGCTGGGCGAAGTGGCGATCATGAACCTGGCCGACGCGCTGGACACGTACATCCCGACGCCGGAGCGCGCGGTTGACGGTGCGTTCCTGATGCCGGTGGAAGACGTGTTCTCGATCTCGGGTCGTGGCACGGTGGTGACGGGCCGCGTCGAGCGTGGCGTGGTCAAGGTTGGCGAGGAAATCGAAATCGTCGGTATCAAGCCGACGGTGAAGACGACCTGCACGGGCGTGGAAATGTTCCGCAAGCTGCTGGACCAAGGTCAGGCAGGCGACAACGTTGGTATCCTGCTGCGCGGCACGAAGCGTGAAGACGTGGAGCGTGGCCAGGTTCTGGCGAAGCCGGGTTCGATCACGCCGCACACGCACTTCACGGCTGAAGTGTACGTGCTGAGCAAGGACGAAGGCGGCCGTCACACGCCGTTCTTCAACAACTACCGTCCGCAGTTCTACTTCCGTACGACGGACGTGACGGGCTCGATCGAGCTGCCGAAGGACAAGGAAATGGTGATGCCGGGCGACAACGTGTCGATCACGGTGAAGCTGATTGCGCCGATCGCGATGGAAGAAGGTCTGCGCTTCGCAATCCGCGAAGGCGGCCGCACCGTCGGTGCTGGCGTCGTCGCCAAGATCATCGAGTAATATCGGCGATCCGCGGATCCTTCAAGGGATCCGCGATTCCACGGTAGTCGTACCGTCCGAAACCGGGCGCCCAGCTTTGGCTGGCGTCCGGTTTTGTTTTTTTGAGTGCCCCGTCGCATTTCCACGAACCCGCACCACCGATCCAAAGATTCGTGTAGAATCGCGGGCTTAGCAGTGGAAGTACCGTCCGGGACGTGGCGCCTCGCTCCCCGCAGGCTCCGTGTTTCGCGTTCTTTTAGTGTCCGGCGATGCAACATCGCCTCGCTCTTTCCAAGGAATCGTCATGCAGCAACAGAAAATCCGCATTCGCCTGAAGGCTTTCGACTATCGTCTGATCGATCAATCGGCTGCCGAAATCGTCGACACGGCGAAGCGGACTGGTGCGATCGTCCGTGGCCCGGTGCCGCTGCCGACGCGCATCCAGCGTTTTGACATCCTGCGTTCGCCGCACGTGAACAAGACGTCGCGCGATCAGCTCGAAATCCGTACCCACCAGCGCCTGATGGACATCGTCGATCCGACCGACAAGACGGTCGACGCGCTGATGAAGCTCGACCTGCCGGCAGGCGTCGACGTGGAGATCAAGCTGCAGTAAGGCTTTCGGCGCCGCCCGGCCTGCCGGATGGCGCTAAGTCTTTGATTGCTTGCAGAAAACGAATGGCCGGGCTATAATGCTAGGCTTTTCGCGCATTCGCGTAAAAAAGTCGGGCCTTGCGTGCCCGGCATTTTGTAAATCAGCCCCGACCAATCGCAGTCGGGAATGGAGAAAACGATGAGCCTTGGACTCGTAGGTCGCAAGGTTGGCATGACCCGTATCTTCACGGCTGAAGGGGATTCGATTCCCGTCACCGTGCTGGACGTGTCGGACAACCGCGTGACGCAGATCAAGACTGTTGAAACCGACGGCTACACGGCCGTTCAGGTTGCATTCGGCTCCCGCCGCGCATCGCGCGTGACGAAGCCGCTGGCAGGTCATCTCGCCAAAGCCGGCGTCGAAGCCGGTGAAATCCTCAAGGAATTCCGCATCGATGCGGCCAAGGCAGCCGAGCTGTCGAATGGCGCCATCGTCGGTCCGGACCTGTTCGAAGTGGGCCAGAAGGTCGACGTGCAAGGCGTGTCGATCGGTAAGGGCTACGCCGGTACCATCAAGCGTTACAACTTCAGTTCGGGTCGTGCATCCCACGGTAACTCGCGCTCGCACAATGTGCCGGGCTCGATCGGTATGGCGCAGGATCCGGGTCGCGTGTTCCCGGGCAAGCGCATGACGGGTCACATGGGTGACGTGACGGTGACGGTGCAGAACCTCGAAATCGCTCGTGTCGACGCAGAGCGCAAGCTGCTGCTCGTCAAGGGCGCGATTCCGGGTGCGAAGGGCGGCAAGGTTTTTGTCACGCCGGCCGTGAAGACCAAGGGGGCGAAATAATGGAACTCAAGCTCCTGAATGCAAATGGTCAGGAAGGTGCAGTGGTTAACGCGTCGGACGTCGTGTTCGGCCGTGACTACAACGAAGCGCTGATCCACCAAGTTGTTGTCGCTTACCAGGCGAACGCTCGCCAGGGTAACCGCGCGCAGAAGGACCGCGAGCAGGTCAAGCACACGACCAAGAAGCCGTGGCGTCAGAAGGGTACGGGTCGTGCTCGTGCCGGTATGTCGTCGAGCCCGCTGTGGCGTGGCGGTGGTCGTATCTTCCCGAATTCGCCGGAAGAAAACTTCTCGCACAAGGTCAACAAGAAGATGCATCGCGCAGGTCTCTGCTCGATCTTCTCGCAGCTGGCCCGCGAAGGCCGTCTGTCGGTCGTCGAGGACATCGTTCTCGAAGCGCCGAAGACCAAGCTGCTGGCCGAAAAGTTCAAGGCCATGGGTCTCGAATCCGTGTTGATCATTACCGACACGGTCGACGAAAACCTGTACCTGGCTTCGCGCAACCTGCCGCACGTGGCAGTTGTCGAGCCGCGTTACGCTGACCCGCTGTCGCTGATCTACTTCAAGAAAGTGCTGGTCACGAAGGCTGCGGTCGCCCAGATCGAGGAGTTGCTGTCATGAGCGAGATTCGCAAGAACGATCATCGTTTGATGCAGGTCCTGCTCGCACCGGTGATTTCCGAAAAGGCGACGCTGGTTGCCGACAAGAACGAGCAAGTCGTGTTCGAAGTCGCACCGGATGCCACGAAGCAGGAAGTGAAGGCGGCTGTCGAGCTGCTGTTCAAGGTTGAAGTTGATTCCGTCAACGTGCTGGTTCAGAAGGGCAAGCACAAGCGCTTCGGCCGTTCGATGGGCCGCCGCAAGGACGTGAAGAAGGCATATGTTTGCCTGAAGCCCGGCCAGGAAATCAACTTTGAAGCGGAGGCCAAGTAATCATGGCAATCGTGAAAGTTAAACCGACTTCGCCGGGTCGCCGCGCGATGGTCAAGGTGGTCAACAAGGACCTGCACAAGGGCAAGCCGCACGCGGCACTGCTCGACACGCAGAGCTCCAAGGCTGGCCGCAACAACAACGGTCGCATCACGACGCGTCACCAGGGTGGTGGTCACAAGCAGCACTACCGCGTGATCGATTTCCGTCGCACGAAGGACGGCATCCCGGCGAAGGTCGAGCGTCTCGAGTACGACCCGAACCGCAGCGCGAACATCGCGCTGGTGCTGTACGCAGACGGCGAGCGCCGCTACATCATCGCGCCGAAGGGCCTGACGGTGGGCCAGCAGCTGATGTCGGGTTCGGAAGCGCCGATCCGTTCGGGCAACACGCTGCCGATCCGCAACATTCCGGTCGGTACGACGATCCACTGCATCGAAATGCTGCCGGGCAAGGGCGCGCAGATGGCGCGTTCGGCCGGTACGTCGGCGATGCTGCTCGCACGCGAAGGCGTGTACGCGCAGGTTCGTCTGCGTTCGGGCGAAATCCGCCGCGTGCACATCGAGTGCCGTGCAACGATCGGTGAAGTCGGCAACGAAGAGCACAGCCTGCGCCAGATCGGCAAGGCCGGTGCAAACCGCTGGCGCGGTATCCGCCCGACGGTGCGTGGCGTGGCAATGAACCCGGTCGACCACCCGCACGGTGGTGGCGAAGGCAAGACTGCAGCGGGTCGCGACCCGGTGAGCCCGTGGGGCACGCCGACGAAGGGCTTCCGCACGCGTCGCAACAAGCGCACGACGACGATGATCGTCCAGCGCCGTCACAAGCGTTAAGGAGTAGGCAATGGCACGTTCTGTTAAAAAAGGTCCGTTCTGCGACGCCCATTTGCTGAAGAAAGTTGAGGCGGCTGCAGCTTCGCGTGACAAGAAGCCGATCAAGACCTGGTCGCGTCGCTCGACGATCCTGCCGGATTTCATCGGTCTGACGATCGCCGTTCACAACGGCCGTCAACACGTTCCGGTGTACATCTCGGAAAACATGGTCGGCCACAAGCTTGGCGAGTTCGCACTGACCCGTACGTTCAAGGGTCACGCGGCCGACAAGAAGGCCAAGAAATAAGGGGCTATCAAGATGGAAGTGAAAGCAATTCATCGCGGTGCCCGCATCTCGGCGCAAAAGACGCGCCTTGTGGCTGACCAGATCCGCGGTTTGCCGGTCGACAAGGCGCTGAACGTTCTGACGTTCTCGCCGAAGAAGGCGGCTGGCATCGTGAAGAAGGTCGTGCTGTCGGCGATCGCGAATGCGGAGCACAACGAAGGCGCCGATATCGACGAGCTCAAGATCAAGAGCATCTACGTCGACAAGGCGGCATCGCTCAAGCGGTTTACCGCGCGCGCCAAGGGCCGCGGCAACCGCATCGAGAAGCAATCCTGTCACATCACTGTGACGGTCGGGAATTAAGGAGCCATACGATGGGACAGAAAATTCATCCGACTGGCTTCCGCCTGGCTGTCAGCCGCAATTGGGCGTCGCGTTGGTACGCGAACAACAACAATTTCGCGGCGATGTTGCAGGAAGACATCGGTGTTCGTGAATACCTGAAGAAGAAGCTGAAGAACGCTTCGGTCGGTCGCGTCGTCATCGAGCGTCCGGCAAAGAACGCGCGCATCACGATTTTCAGCTCGCGTCCGGGTGTGGTCATCGGCAAGAAGGGCGAGGATATCGAACTGCTGAAGACGGAACTGCAACGCCGCATGGGCGTGCCGGTTCACGTCAACATCGAAGAGATCCGCAAGCCGGAAACCGATGCTCAGCTGATCGCTGACTCGATCACGCAACAGCTCGAGCGCCGGATCATGTTCCGTCGCGCGATGAAGCGTGCGATGCAGAACGCGATGCGTCTGGGTGCCCAGGGCATCAAGATCATGAGCGCGGGCCGTCTGAACGGTATCGAAATCGCGCGTACGGAGTGGTATCGCGAAGGTCGCGTGCCGCTTCACACGCTGCGTGCCGACATCGACTACGCGACTTCGGAAGCGAAGACGACCTACGGGATCATCGGCGTCAAGGTGTGGGTGTACAAGGGCGATACCCTTGGCCGCAACGACGCGCCGGTGGTGGAAGAAGTAGCCGAAGACAAGCGTCCGCGTCGCAATGCGCGTCCGGGCGACCGTCGTCCGCGCCGTGACGGCGAAGGCGGCGCTCCGGGTGCTCGCCGTGGCGCACCGCGCCGTGGCGCCGGCAAGCCGGAAGACGGCAAGACTGGAGAATAACGATGCTGCAACCGAAACGCAGGAAGTATCGCAAAGAGCAGAAGGGTCGTAACACCGGCAAGGCGACGCGCGGCAACGCGGTGTCGTTCGGTGAGTTCGGCCTGAAGGCGATCGGTCGCGGTCGTTTGACCGCACGTCAGATTGAAGCGGCGCGTCGTGCAATGACGCGTCACATCAAGCGTGGCGGCCGCATCTGGATTCGTATCTTCCCGGACAAGCCGATTTCGCAGAAGCCGGCCGAAGTACGTATGGGTAACGGTAAGGGTAACCCGGAGTACTACGTCGCCGAGATTCAGCCGGGCAAGATGCTGTATGAAATGGACGGCGTAACCGAAGAACTGGCACGCGAAGCGTTCCGTCTGGCTGCAGCCAAGCTGCCGCTGAAGACGGCGTTCATCGTGCGCCAGCTCGGCGCCTAAGGAGAAAACATGAAGGCTTCCGAACTTCTCCAGAAAGACCAGGCCGCGCTCAACAAGGAGCTCGCGGACCTGCTGAAGGCGCAATTCGGCCTGCGCATGCAACTCGCGACCCAGCAGCTCACGAACACGAGCCAGCTGAAGAAGGTTCGTCGCGACATCGCACGTGTGCGGACCGTCATGACTCAGAAGGCGAACCAGAAATGAACGATAGCGTGAAAACCTCGCTGAAGCGGACGCTGGTCGGTCGGGTCGTCAGCAACAAGATGGACAAGACCGTCACCGTGCTGATCGAGCACCGCGTCAAGCATCCGATCTACGGCAAGTACGTCGTGCGCTCGAAGAAGTACCACGCGCACGATGAAGCGAACACCTGCAACGAAGGCGATCTCGTTGAAATCCAGGAAACCCGTCCTCTTTCGAAGACGAAGGCCTGGACGGTGTCGCGTCTCGTCGAGGCAGCCCGCGTCATCTGAGCGGGCCAGGCGGCAGAGCAGTAGCAGGCACTTCTCCGCGAAGTGCTTGAAATCGCAAAGTTTTTGCTTGCGTGACCAGGATTATTTGTTATAATCCTGGTCTTCCCTCTTTATGGGAGCCCCGTCGCGGGCGAAGTTGGTGGGGGAAGCGGACAGGCGCCAGCCTGCTCCGAAAGATTCACCGAATTGCGATGGCGGGTTTCGTTTGCCGTCGCTGCTGTTCCAACCCAAGCAGCCGATTGGCTGACGGGACCAAGACTGACCGAATGCATCATGGTGGTGCATCCGGATTAAGTTGGGAAAGACAAACCATGATCCAGACCGAATCTCGGCTTGAAGTAGCCGACAACACGGGTGCGCGTGAAGTCATGTGCATCAAGGTGCTCGGCGGCTCGAAGCGTCGTTATGCCAGCATTGGCGACATCATCAAGGTGAGCGTCAAAGAGGCAACGCCGCGCGGGCGTGTGAAGAAAGGCGAAATCTACAACGCCGTGGTGGTCCGCACCGCCAAGGGCGTTCGCCGTCAAGACGGCTCGCTGATCAAGTTCGACGGCAACGCCGCTGTGCTTTTGAATAACAAGCTCGAGCCGATCGGCACCCGTATCTTCGGGCCGGTGACGCGTGAGCTGCGTAGCGAACGATTCATGAAGATCGTTTCGCTGGCGCCGGAAGTGCTGTAAGGAGTCGCGATGAACAAGATTCGCAAAGGTGACGAAGTCATCGTCGTCGCAGGCAAGGACAAGGGCAAGCGTGGTGTCGTGCTGGCCGTCGGTGCCGACAAGGTGACGGTTGAAGGTATCAACCTCGTCAAGAAGCATGTGAAGCCCAACCCGATGAAGGGTACGACGGGCGGCGTGGAAGCGAAGACGATGCCCCTGCACATCTCGAACGTCGCACTGGTCGACGCGAATGGCAAGGCGTCGCGTGTTGGCATCAAGGTCGAGGAAGGCAAGAAGGTTCGCTTCCTGAAGACGACCGGTGCCGTACTGAGCGCCTGACGCAGCGGAGTTAAAAAATGGCTCGTTTTCAAGAGTTTTACAAAGAAACCGTAGTGCCCGGCCTGATCGAGAAGTTCGGTTACAAGTCGGTCATGGAAGTGCCGCGCATCACCAAGATCACGCTGAACATGGGTCTTGGCGAAGCGGTTGCTGACAAGAAGATCATCGAGAACGCCGTTGGCGATCTCACGAAGATCGCTGGTCAGAAGCCGGTCGTGACGAAGGCACGCAAGGCAATCGCAGGCTTCAAGATCCGCCAGGGCTACCCGATCGGCGCGATGGTGACGCTGCGTGGCCGCGCGATGTACGAATTCCTCGACCGCTTCGTGACCGTTGCCCTGCCCCGCGTGCGTGACTTCCGCGGTGTGTCGGGCCGTGCTTTCGATGGCCGCGGCAACTACAACATCGGTGTGAAAGAGCAGATCATTTTCCCCGAAATCGATTACGACAAGATCGACGCGCTGCGTGGGCTGAACATCAGCATCACGACGACCGCGAAGACCGACGACGAAGCGAAGGCTCTGCTCGCCAGCTTCAAGTTCCCGTTCAGAAACTGAGGTTACCGTGGCTAAACTGGCACTGATCGAACGTGAAAAGAAGCGCGCCCGCCTGGTCGCGAAGTTCGCAGCAAAGCGCGAAGCGCTGAAGGCGATCATCGAAGACCAAAGCAAGTCGGAAGAAGAGCGCTACGAAGCACGCCTTGAGCTGCAGCAACTGCCCCGCAACGCAAACCCGACCCGCCAGCGTAACCGCTGCGCGATCACGGGCCGTCCGCGTGGCACGTTCCGTAAATTCGGCCTCGCGCGCAACAAGATTCGTGAAATCGCATTCCGTGGCGAGATTCCTGGCCTGACCAAGGCGAGCTGGTAATAGGAGAAACATAAATGAGCATGAGTGATCCTATCGCCGATATGCTGACTCGCATCCGCAACGCGCAGATGGTCGAGAAGGTATCGGTCGCGATGCCCTCGTCGAAGGTCAAGGTTGCAATCGCGCAAGTCCTGAAGGACGAAGGTTATATCGACGATTTCGCCGTCAAGGCGGAGGGTGCGAAGTCCGAACTGAATATCGCGCTGAAGTACTACGCCGGCCGCCCGGTCATCGAACGCCTCGAGCGCGTGTCGAAGCCTGGCCTGCGCGTGTACCGTGGCCGTAACGACATTCCGCAGGTCATGAATGGCCTCGGTGTGGCTATCGTGTCGACGCCGAAGGGCGTGATGACCGACCGCAAGGCGCGCGCTACGGGCGTCGGCGGCGAAGTCATCTGCTACGTCGCTTAACCGAAAGGAGAGAGGAACATGTCTCGAGTAGGTAAGAGCCCGATCGCGCTGCAAGGCGCGGAAGTCAAGCTGGCCGACGGTGCGATCACCGTCAAGGGCCCGCTGGGCACCATCACGCAAGCGATCAATCCGCTCGTGAACGTGGCGAACAACGACGGCACGCTGAACCTGTCGCCGGCGGACGAAAGCCGCGAAGCAAATGCACTGTCGGGCACGATGCGCGCGATCATCGCGAATGCCGTGCACGGCGTGACCAAGGGTTTCGAGCGCAAGCTGACGCTGGTTGGCGTCGGTTACCGTGCGCAAGCGCAAGGCGACAAGCTGAACCTGTCGCTGGGTTTCTCGCACCCGGTGGTGCACCAGATGCCGGAAGGCGTCAAGGCAGAAACCCCGACGCAAACCGAAATCGTGATCAAGGGGATCAACAAGCAACAAGTCGGTCAAGTGGCTGCGGAAGTCCGCGGTTACCGTCCGCCGGAGCCCTACAAGGGCAAGGGCGTGCGCTATGCCGACGAGGTTGTGATCCTCAAAGAAACGAAGAAGAAGTAAGGGTGCGCAATCATGGATAAGACTCAATCTCGCCTGCGCCGCGCTCGCCAGACGCGTATCAAGATCGCTGAGCTGCAGGTCGCGCGTCTCGCCGTGCATCGCACGAACACGCACATCTACGCTCAAGTGTTCTCGCCCTGCGGCACCAAGGTGCTGGCCAGCGCGTCGACGCTCGAAGCGGAAGTGCGCGCCGAGCTCGCCGACAAGTCGGGCAAGGGCGGCAACGTTAATGCTGCGACGCTGATCGGCAAGCGTATTGCCGAGAAGGCAAAGGCCGCCGGCATCGAATCCGTCGCCTTCGACCGCTCGGGCTTCCGCTACCATGGCCGCGTCAAGGCGCTGGCTGAGGCAGCTCGTGAAGCTGGGCTCAAGTTCTAAGGAAGGAATTCGTCATGGCAAAGATGCAAGCGAAAGTTCAGGCTGACGAGCGCGACGACGGCCTTCGTGAAAAGATGATTTCGGTCAATCGCGTGACCAAGGTCGTGAAGGGTGGCCGTATTCTCGGCTTCGCCGCACTGACCGTGGTTGGCGATGGTGACGGCCGTATCGGCATGGGCAAGGGCAAGGCGAAGGAAGTGCCGGTTGCCGTGCAGAAGGCAATGGAGCAAGCTCGCCGCAACATGTTCAAGGTGCCGCTCAAGAACGGCACGCTGCAGCACGAAGTGCACGGCAAGCATGGCGCATCCGCAGTCCTCCTCGCCCCGGCGAAGGACGGTACGGGCGTGATCGCAGGCGGCCCGATGCGCGCAGTGTTCGACGTGATGGGCGTTCAGAACGTCGTGGCGAAGAGCCACGGTTCGACGAACCCGTACAACCTCGTTCGCGCCACGCTGGACGGTCTGCGCAAGCAGTCGACCCCGGCAGACATCGCGGCGAAGCGCGGCAAGTCCGTCGAAGATATTTTGGGCTAAGCCCGGGTGGTCACCATGTCTGAAAAAACTGTCAAGGTTCAGCTCGTCAAGAGCCTGATCGGCACCCGCGAATCGCACCGTGCGACCGTGCGTGGCCTGGGCCTGCGCCGACTCAACTCGGTCAGCGAGCTGCAGGATACGCCGGCGGTCCGCGGCATGATCAACAAGGTCTCGTACCTCGTCAAGGTCATCGCGTAAGCGGCCGATTACGGATCAAGGAGTTGATATGGAATTGAATAACCTGAAGCCGGCTGCTGGCGCCAAGCACGCCAAGCGTCGCGTCGGTCGCGGCATTGGTTCGGGCCTCGGCAAGACGGCTGGCCGCGGTCACAAGGGTCAGAAATCGCGTTCGGGCGGCTTCCACAAGGTCGGCTTCGAAGGCGGTCAGATGCCGCTGCAACGTCGTCTGCCGAAGCGCGGTTTCACGTCGCTGACGAAGGAATTCGTTGGTGAAGTGCGCCTGGGCGACCTCGAGAAGCTGCCGGTCGATGAAGTCGATCTGCTCGCACTGAAGCAAGCCGGTCTGGTCGGCGAGCTGACGAAGAGCGCGAAGATCATCGCCACGGGCGAACTGAAGCGCAAGATCGTCGTGAAGGGTCTCGGCGCCACCAAGGGTGCGCGCGCAGCGATCGAAGCGGCTGGCGGTTCGTTTGCCGAGTGACACGCATAACGCGTCGTCACTAGCATTTGCATCGGAGAAGGTACTTGGCTAACAGCCCGAGTCTTGCAAAACCCGGTCGAAGCACGGCGAAGTTCGGCGATCTGCGCCGGCGTGCAATGTTCTTGCTGCTGGCGCTGATCGTCTATCGCATCGGCGCGCACATTCCCGTGCCGGGCATCGATCCGGATCAACTGGCGAAGCTGTTCCAGAGCCAGGCGGGCGGCATCCTTGGCATGTTCAACATGTTCTCGGGTGGCGCACTTTCCCGCTTCACGATCTTTGCGCTGGGGATCATGCCGTACATTTCGGCGTCGATCATCATGCAGCTGCTGGCGATCGTTTCGCCGCAGCTCGAAGCGCTGAAGAAGGAAGGGCAGGCAGGGCAACGGAAGATCACGCAGTACACGCGGTATTTCACCGTGGTGCTCGCGACCTTCCAGGCATTCGGTATCGCGGCCGCGCTGGAAAACCAGCCTGGCCTCGTCACCGATCCCGGCATGCTGTTCCGGCTGACGACGGTCGTGACGCTGGTGACTGGCACGATGTTCCTGATGTGGCTGGGTGAGCAGATCACCGAGCGTGGTCTGGGCAACGGTATCTCGATCATCATCTTCGGCGGGATCGCAGCAGGGTTCCCGAATGCCGTCGGTGGCTTGTTCGAGCTGGTGCGTACGGGTTCGATGAGCATCATTTCGGCGATCATCATCGTCGTCCTGATTGCCGCGGTGACTTACCTGGTCGTGTTCATCGAACGCGGTCAGCGCAAGATCCTCGTGAACTACGCGAAGCGCCAGGTCGGCAACAAGATCTACGGCGGGCAGTCGTCGCACCTGCCGCTGAAGCTGAACATGTCGGGCGTGATTCCGCCGATCTTCGCATCGTCGATCATCCTGTTCCCGGCAACGATTCTCGGCTGGTTCAGTACCGGTCAGCCGACGGGAAGCTGGTTCTCCAACACGCTGCATAACGTGGCGGAGGCGCTGAAGCCGGGTCAGCCGGTCTATGTGCTGCTGTACACGCTGGCGATCGTGTTTTTCTGCTTCTTCTACACCGCACTGGTGTTCAACAGCAGGGAAACTGCGGACAACCTGAAGAAGAGCGGTGCATTCGTGCCGGGCATTCGTCCGGGCGAGCAGACCGCGCGATACATCGACCGCATCCTCACGCGTCTGACGCTGGCCGGTGCGATCTACATCGTCTTCGTGTGTCTGCTGCCGGAATTCCTGGTGCTGCGCTGGAACGTGCCGTTTTATTTTGGTGGAACGTCGCTGCTGATCATTGTCGTCGTCACGATGGACTTCATGGCGCAGGTGCAGTCGTACGTTATGTCGCAACAATATGAGTCGCTGCTCAAGAAGGCAAACTTCAAGGGTGGCAACGTCCCAATGCGTTGAAAGGACTTATGGCCAAAGACGATGTAATCCAGATGCAAGGCGAGGTGATCGAAAACCTGCCGAATGCGACCTTCCGTGTGAAGCTGGAAAACGGCCATGTCGTATTGGGGCATATCTCCGGAAAGATGCGGATGCACTACATCCGCATCCTGCCGGGCGACAAGGTGACGGTTGAATTGACGCCTTACGATCTGTCGCGTGCGCGGATCGTGTTCCGGGCGAAGTGATTTGAAAAAAGGGTAATATCATGAAAGTGATGGCATCGGTTAAGCGCATTTGCCGCAATTGCAAGATCATCAAGCGCAAAGGCGTCGTTCGCGTGATCTGCAGCTCGGATCCGCGCCACAAGCAGCGCCAAGGCTGACCGCGCGTTTGTTTGCGCTTTTTGTTTGAGGAAAAACAATGGCTCGTATCGCAGGGGTTAACATCCCGAATCACCAGCATACCGAGATCGGCCTGACGGCAATCTTCGGTGTCGGCCGCACCCGCTCGCGCGAAATCTGCGTGGCTGCTGGCGTGGAATTCTCGAAGAAGGTCAAGGACCTGACCGACGCAGATCTCGAAAAGCTGCGTGAAGAAGTGGGCAAGTTTGTCGTCGAAGGCGATCTGCGCCGTGAAGTGACGATGAACATCAAGCGCCTGATGGATCTCGGCTGCTACCGCGGCGTGCGTCATCGCAAGGGCCTGCCGATGCGCGGCCAGCGTACGCGTACGAACGCACGCACTCGCAAGGGTCCGCGTCGTGCAGCGCAAGCGCTGAAGAAGTAAGCGGAACTGACAGTTACAGGAAAACGTAATGGCTAAGGCTTCGAACACCGCGGCGCAACGCGTTCGCAAGAAGGTCAAGAAGAACGTCGCTGAAGGCGTGGTTCACGTTCACGCGTCGTTCAACAACACGATCATCACGATCACCGATCGCCAGGGCAATGCGCTGGCGTGGGCGACGTCGGGCGGCCAGGGCTTCAAGGGCTCGCGCAAGTCGACGCCGTTCGCTGCTCAGGTTGCTGCTGAGTCGGCCGGTCGCGTGGCGATGGAATACGGCGTGAAGAATCTGGAAGTGCGGATCAAGGGCCCGGGCCCGGGTCGCGAGTCGGCAGTGCGTGCACTGCACGGCCTCGGCATCAAGATCACCGCGATTTCGGACGTCACTCCGGTTCCGCACAACGGCTGCCGTCCGCCGAAGCGTCGCCGCATCTAACGATGTGCTGGCGCAACGCCTGTCGCCGCCTAGCGTCGACGGGCTGTGCTTTTTTGATTGACTAAGCCCACCGTTCGCCCCAAAGGGAGCGAACTAGCGCGGACTCCGGTTCGCGTGACCGATTGATAAAGGAATGCAAAGTGGCACGTTATATCGGCCCTAAGGCCAAGCTGTCCCGCCGTGAAGGCACCGACCTCTTCCTGAAGAGCGCACGCCGCTCGCTCGCAGACAAGTGCAAGCTCGACAGCAAGCCGGGCCAGCACGGCCGTACCTCGGGCGCACGTACGTCCGATTACGGCACGCAGCTGCGTGAAAAGCAGAAGGTCAAGCGTATCTACGGCGTGCTGGAGCGTCAGTTCCGCCGCTACTTCGCCGAAGCCGACCGCCGCAAGGGCAACACGGGTGAAAACCTGCTGCAACTGCTCGAGTCGCGCCTCGACAACGTCGTGTACCGCATGGGCTTCGGCTCGACCCGCGCTGAAGCGCGTCAGCTGGTGAGCCACAAGGCGATCACCGTGAACGGCGTCGTCGCGAACGTCCCGTCGCAGCAAGTGAAGGCAGGCGACGTGGTTGCGATCCGCGAAAAGGCGAAGAAGCAGGCGCGTATCGTCGAAGCGCTGTCGCTGGCCGAACAAGGCGGCCTGGCGAGCTGGGTTGCGGTCGATGCGAAGAAGTTCGAAGGTACGTTCAAGCAAATGCCGGAACGCGCTGACATCGCTGGCGACATCAACGAAAGCCTGATCGTCGAATTGTATTCGCGTTAATCCGATTGACGGCCGAGGTACCCCGATTGCGTCGCGCAAGGAAGGGCCTCGGCTGTTTATTTTCTGGTTGTTACCGGTCAGCCTTATCGGTGTAACGAGCCGAGGGTATTGAAAAGGAAAGCCCATGCAAACCAGTTTGCTGAAACCCAAGATCATCGCCGTGGAATCGCTGGGCGAGAACCACGCGAAGGTGGTCATGGAACCGTTCGAACGCGGTTACGGCCACACCTTGGGCAATGCGCTCCGTCGTGTGCTGCTGTCGTCGATGGTCGGCTATGCGCCGACCGAAGTGACGATCGCGGGCGTCGTGCACGAGTATTCGACGCTTGATGGTGTGCAAGAGGACGTCGTCAACCTGCTGCTGAACCTGAAGGGCGTGGTGTTCAAGCTGCACAACCGCGACGAAGTGACGGTAACCCTGCGCAAGGAAGGCGAAGGCGTCGTCACGGCCGGCGATATCGAGTTGGCGCACGATTGCGAAGTCATCAACCCGAATCACGTGATCGCGCATCTGTCGAAGGGCGGCAAGCTCGACGTGCAGATCAAGATCGAGAAGGGCCGCGGCTATGTGCCGGGCAACGTGCGTCGCTATGGCGAAGACACGGCCAAGATCATCGGCCGCATCGTCCTCGACGCATCGTTCTCGCCGGTTCGCCGCGTGAGCTACGCGGTCGAAAGCGCGCGTGTCGAGCAGCGTACCGACCTCGACAAGCTCGTGATGAACATCGAGACGAGCGGCGTGATCACGCCGGAAGAAGCGATCCGTCAATCGGCACGCATCCTGGTCGACCAGCTGTCCGTGTTCGCGGCGCTGGAAGGCACGGAAACGGCAGCGGAAGCGCCGTCGCGCGCACCGCAGATCGACCCGATCCTGCTGCGTCCGGTGGACGATCTCGAGCTGACGGTTCGTTCGGCGAACTGCCTGAAGGCCGAGAACATCTACTACATCGGCGACCTGATCCAGCGCACGGAAAACGAGCTGCTGAAGACGCCGAACCTCGGTCGCAAGTCGCTCAACGAGATCAAGGAAGTGCTCGCTTCGCGCGGTCTCACGCTGGGCATGAAGCTCGAGAACTGGCCGCCGGCTGGTCTCGACAAGTAAGCCCGGTTGTTGCTGTAACTGGTCAAGATGCGGATTTTCCTTTAGAATCCGCATCTTGCTTTTTTTCGTTACCGGCCCGTGCACCTCTTGGGTGCGATAGAAGAGCTGGATCAAAACTTTGAATCAAGGAAACTGAAATGCGCCATCGTCATGGTCTGCGGAAACTGAACCGCACGAGCAGCCACCGTCTGGCTATGCTCCGCAACATGTCCAACTCGCTGATCGAGCACGAAGTCATCAAGACGACGCTGCCGAAGGCGAAGGAACTCCGTAAGGTCGTCGAGCCGCTGATCACGCTCGGCAAGAAGCCGTCGCTGGCAAACCGCCGCCTCGCGTTCAACCGCCTGCGCGATCGCGACTCGGTCGCGAAGCTGTTCGACGTGCTCGGTCCGCGTTTCGCGAACCGTCCGGGCGGCTACCTGCGCATCCTGAAGTTCGGCTTCCGCGTCGGCGACAACGCACCGATGGCACTGGTCGAACTGCTGGATCGTCCGGAAGTCGAAGAAACGGAAAACGTCCAAGAAGCTGAATAAGCTTTTCGGCACGTAGCAGCAAGAAAGGGCTAAGCGAATGCTTGGCCCTTTTTGTTTTGGCGCGCCGATCTGCGATCGATTGTCGCAGTGCCGTTCGTCGGCACCGTCGCGCAGGGTGCGCTACGATACGGGGCAACCGGCGTGCGCGAACAGCCGGTGAACGAACGGGAGGGCACGTATGGTGGTGGTCCTGATGTTGACGACGGTGCCGGATGCGGCGACCGCCGAGACGCTCGCCGACGGTGCGCTCGCCGCACGGCTCGCTGCCTGCGTGTCGGAGCTCGGCACGATCCGCTCGCGCTATCACTGGCAGGGCAAGGTCGAGACGGCGCAGGAAATTCAGCTGCTGTTCAAGACGAGCCCGGTACGCGCGCTCGAACTGGAACGATTTATTCACGCGCATCATCCGTACGACACCCCCGAAATCGTCTCCTGGCAGGCCGCCGCATCGCCGGCATATGGCCAGTGGGTGACCAGCGAAACTCAACGTCTATTTCATGTTTAACGGTATGGCTTTACGCGCGCGCGTCAACGCGCTGCGATTCCTCGCGTTCCTGTTGCCGCTCGCGTTCGTGCTGGGCGGGATGTCGCTTGCCCGGGCCGCCGACGATTTCCTCGATCCGTCGGTCGCGTTCAAGTTCAGCGCGAGCGAGGTGCCCGGCCAGGTCGACGTCCGCTTCAAGATCGCCGACGGCTATTACCTGTATCGGGAGCGGTTCGCGTTCGCGGTCAAGAGCGGGCAGGCGACGCTCGGCGAGGCGCAGATGCCGGCCGGCCACGTGAAGTTCGACCAGACGTTCCAGAAGAACGTCGAAACCTATCGTGGGGACCTGGTGATCCACGTGCCCGTCAAGCAGGCATCGGGTCCGTTCGAGCTCGCGGTGACGTCGCAGGGCTGCGCGGACGAGGGCATCTGCTATCCGCCCGCCGAGCATCTCGTGAAGGTCAGCGGCGATGCGTTGGGCGCAGCAACGGCCGCATCGTCGGCCGGCCCCGACACCGCGGCCGGCAATTGGTTCGACAAGGTCACGAGCGCCGAGTATGCGCAGTCGCTGCTCGAAGGACACGGCTTCCTGACGATCGTCGCGCTGTATTTCGTCGCGGGCATGGTGCTGAGTCTCCTGCCCTGCTCGTACCCGATGATTCCGATCGTGTCGGCGATCATCATTGGCCAGGGCACGCGTGCGACCCACGCGCGGGGCTTCGCGCTGTCGCTGACGTATGTGGTCGGCATGGCGCTCGTCTACACGGTGCTCGGCATCGCCGCCGCGCTGGTCGGGCAGAGTCTCGGCGCATGGCTGCAGAACCCGTGGGTGCTGGGCAGCTTCGGCGTGCTGCTGACGGCGTTCGCGGTGTCGCTGATTTCCGGCGTCGATATCGCGTTGCCGCAGCGCTGGCAAAACGGTGCCGCAAACGCGTCGGGCGGCCGCAAGGGCGGGCACTTCGCGGCGGTTGCGGCGATGGGCGCGCTGTCGGCGCTCGTCGTCGGCGCGTGCATGACGGCGCCGCTGTTTGCCGTGCTCGCGTTCATCGCCCACACCGGCAACGCGCTGCTCGGCGGCGCCGCGCTGTTCTCGATGGGGTTGGGGCTCGGCGTGCCGCTGCTGATCGTCGGGGTCGGCGCCGGCGCAGTGCTGCCGCGCGCGGGCGCGTGGATGGACGGCGTGAAGGTGTTCTTCGGGATCGTGCTGCTCGCGGCCGCGCTGTGGATCGTCTGGCCGGTGCTCGGCGGTGCGTTCAAGATGATCCTCGCTGCGGTGTGGCTGCTGATTGCCGCCGCGGCGCAGGGGCTGTTCACGCCGCATGCGGGGGCGGTTTCGATCTGGCGGCGCCTCGGGCGCGGGCTCGGCGCGGCACTGACGATCTGGGCGGCCGCATTGCTGGTCGGTCTGGCGGCGGGTTCGACCGATCCGGTGAAGCCGCTGGCCGTGCTCGCCGCGCGCACGACGGCGGCCGTCTCGGGCGCGCCCGCAGCCGGTGCGTCCGCTGCGCAGGACGGGCCGGCGTTTGCGTCGGTCGGGTCGAATACGGAGCTGGATGCGTTGCTGAAGACGTCGGGCCGGCCGGTGATGCTCGATTTCTATGCCGACTGGTGCGTGAGCTGCAAGGAAATGGAGCATCTGACGTTCACCGATTCGCGCGTGCAGGCGCGGCTCGCGCAACTGCATCTGGTGCGCGCGGACGTCACCGCGAACAATGCGGCCGATCAGGCGCTGCTCAAGCGCTTCAACCTGTTCGGGCCGCCCGGCATCATTTTCTTCGACCGCAACGGCAATGAGATCGGGCGCGTGGTCGGCTACCAGGCCGCCGAGACGTTCCTGCGCAGTCTCGATCGCGCGGCCGTTCCGTCGGTGTGACCGGCGCGGCGCCGCCGGGGAATCGGGGCAGCCGCCGCGACGCGAACGGGCACCCGATTCGCACGCGATGCGGCAGGTGCTACAGGCAAGAAAAAACGGCGACGCACCGAAGTGCGTCGCCGTTTTGCTTTGTGCGTGCAGGCCTGCGGATCAGCGCTGGGCCTTCAGCAGTCGCGCGGCGTCGAGCGCGAAATACGTCAGCACGCCGTCGGCGCCGGCGCGCTTGAACGCGAGCAGCGATTCGAGCACGACCTTGTCGTGATCGAGCCAGCCGTTCATCGCCGCGGCCTTCAGCATCGCGTATTCGCCGCTGACCTGGTACACGTAGGTCGGGAAGCGGAACTCGTCCTTCACGCGGCGCACGATGTCGAGGTAAGGCATGCCGGGCTTGACCATCACCATGTCCGCGCCTTCCTCGATGTCGAGGCGCACTTCGCGCAGCGCTTCGTCGCTGTTCGCCGGATCCATCTGGTAGGTCATTTTGTTGCTCTTGCCCAGATTCGCCGCCGAACCGACCGCGTCGCGGAACGGGCCGTAGAACGCCGACGCGTACTTGGCCGAATAGGCCATGATGCGCGTGTGGATATGGCCATCGCTTTCGAGCATTTCCCGGATCGCGCCGATGCGGCCGTCCATCATGTCCGACGGCGCAACGATATCGACGCCGGCCTCGGCCTGCGCGCGCGCCTGTTCGATCAGGATCTCGATGGTGTCGTCGTTGATGACGTAGCCGTTTTCGTCGAGGACGCCGTCCTGGCCGTGGCTCGTGTAAGGATCGAGCGCGACGTCGGTCAGCACGCCGAGCTCGGGGAAGCGCTGCTTCAGCTCGCGCACCGCGCGCGGGATCAGGCCCTCGGGGTTGGCCGCCTCGCGGCCGTCGGGCGTCTTCAGCGACGGCTCGATCGCCGGGAACAGCGACAGCACGGGCACGCCCAGTTCGACGCACTGCTCGGCGACGTGCATCAGCAGGTCGACGGACACGCGCTCGACGCCGGGCATCGACGGCACAGGTTGCCGCTCGTTCGTGCCCTCGACGACGAACACCGGATAGATCAGGTCGTCGGTGGTCAGGCGGTTTTCGCGCATCAGGCGGCGGGAGAAGTCGTCACGGCGCATCCGGCGCGGACGGTGAAGCGGATGGAAGCTCATGGCAGTTGGGCAGAAATGAGGGCAATAAGGGCCTTACGGAACCCTTAGGTTATTTTCTGGAGCGTTGGTATATGATAGCGATCGAGCGGTACGCCTTGCGTGACGCTCCCCGCTTCTCCTCCCTGAGCGGGTGCCTGTCGTTATTCGATTAGGCTGTTTGACCCGCCGTTCAACGGCGGGTTTTTTTATGAGCCGGCCGAATCGCAGGCACTGCCAGGTGCGCGCCGCCGATCCCGGCTGCGCGTTGCCCGATCATTTTGCTACAGGCTCGGCATTTGCGTCGGCGACGGACGGCCGCACCCAGCTTTCGATCAGCGCATGAGCCTCGTCGAGCCCCGTGCGCTTGAGCGCGGAGAACAGCTGGACCGTCAGCTTGCCCTGGACGCCCGCGTCGCGATACGCATCGAGCCCCTTCTGCGTCGTCCGCAGCGCGTTGATGCTTTCCTGGCGCGTCAATTTGTCGCACTTCGTCAGCAACGTGTGGATCGGCTTGCCGGTCGGCGCGAACCACTCGATCATCCGGCGATCGAGATCGGTCAGCGGACGGCGGGAATCCATCATCAGGATCAGGCCGCACAGCTGCGAGCGGGTCGCGAGGTAGCTCGACAGCAGCATTTCCCAGTGCGCTTTCGCGGCGCCGGGCACTTCCGCGTAGCCGTAGCCGGGCAGGTCGACGAGATTCGCGACGGGCTCGGCCGCCGGGCCGACCGAGAAGTAGTTGATGTGCTGCGTGCGGCCGGGCGTCTTCGACGCGAACGCGAGCCGCTTCTGGTTGCACAGCACGTTGATCGCCGTCGATTTGCCGGCGTTCGAGCGGCCCGCGAACGCGACTTCAGGCTGCACCGTCGGCGGCAGGTCGCGCAGGTGGTTGACGGTTGTGTAGAAGCGGGCTTGATGGAGCAGAAAGGCCATGGGAACCGGGGACGGACGGGCGGCGCGAGCCGCTTGGTGGAGGCGGGGTAGCCCCGATAGGCGCGGGGGCTTTCAGCGCGATATTGTACAATACGGCCGTTTTACCGAAGGCCCCGGGTGCCCGCCTCGCGCGCTTCTGCGGTAGACTGGTCGCCGTCGTTTATTGCAGAACCTCAAATTCCCACAAGACGAAACAGGGTGTGCGAATGAATCGACTGTGCAAGTCTCTGATGGTGCTTCAGGTTGCAGCAGGGTTCGTAGGTTTCGTAGCAGAGGCAAAGGCGGCGGATGCGGCAAAGCCGGATCTGGACCGCGGCAAGGCGATCGCGGGGCAGGTTTGCGCATCGTGTCACGGCGCCGACGGCAACAGCGCGACGGGGAGCTTTCCGAAGCTCGCCGGCCAGCATCCCGAATATCTGGTCAAGCAGCTGAACGACTTCAAGGCACAGCCGGGCGCGAAAGGGCCGGCACGTACCAATGCCGTGATGGTGGGTTTCGCGAGCGCGCTGAGCGCTGACGACATGCGCAATGTCGCCGCGTACTACGGTTCGCAGACGACGAAGCTCGGCACCGCGCACGACGCGGCGACCGTGCCGATCGGCCAGAAGATCTACCGCGGCGGCATCGCGGAGAAGGGCGTGCCCGCATGCGCGAGCTGCCACGGGCCGACGGGGCAGGGGATTCCCGTCCAGTATCCGCGTCTGTCGGGCCAATGGTCGGATTACACGGTTGCCCAGTTGACGGCGTTCCAGCAGGGGGCTGGCGCCCGTAACAACAACGAGGCGATGCATCAGATCGCATTGCGTCTGACGGACAGCGAGATCAAGGCCGTGGCGGATTACATCGCCGGCCTGCACTGAGCGTCAGCGCGAACGAAGTGTCCGGGCGCCCGAAGGGCGGCCGGCGTCAGAACAAGAAAAGGGTGGGGCGCCGCGTCGTTGCGGCCGCCTTGCCCTTTTTTGTTGTCAGTCGGAGTTTGAATGAGCGTTAGCACGTCGGGGTTGCAGTCGAAGTCGGGTCAGGGCGCGCCGAAGCGCGCGGTCGAGCTGTTGAGCTCGATGCGCTTCGCGATCGCATTGCTGGTGGTGCTGTCGATTGCGAGCATCGTCGGGACCGTCCTGACCCAGGACGACCCGTATCCGAACTACGTGAACCAGTTCGGGCCGTTCTGGGCGGACATCTTCCGCTCGCTCGGCCTGTACAACGTGTACAGCGCGTGGTGGTTCATGCTGATCCTGATCTTCCTCGTCGTGTCGGTCTCGCTGTGCGTGACCCGCAATGCGCCGAAGATGCTCGCGGACGCGAAGAGCTGGAAGGACAAGGTCCGGGAAGGCAGCCTGCGCGCGTTCCATCACAAGGCCGAATATTCCGCGAGCGGCACGCGCGCGGCGGCCACCGCGACGCTCGCCACCTTCGTCACGAAGGCCGGCTACAAGCACGTCGTGCGCGAAACCGACAGCGCGACGCTGATCTCCGCGAAGCGTGGCGCGCTGACGAAGTTCGGCTACATCTCCGCACACGTCGCGATCGTCGTGATCTGCATCGGCGGCCTGCTCGACAGCAACCTGCCGATCAAATTCCAGATGTGGATGTTCGGCAAGAGCCCCGTCAACACGAGCGCGACGATCAGCGAGATCTCGGCCGACCATCGCCTGTCCGCGTCGAATCCGACATTCCGCGGCTATGCATGGGTGCCGGAAGGCCAGTTCGTGTCGACCGCGATCCTGAACCAGCCGAGTGGTTCGCTGATCCAGGACCTGCCGTTCTCGATCCAGCTCAACAAGTTCATCGTCGACTACTACACGACGGGCATGCCGAAGCTGTTCGCGAGCGACATCGTCGTGATCGATCGCGAGACCGGGCAGAAGATCCCGGCGCGCGTCGAGGTCAACAAGCCGTTCACGTACAAGGGCGTGTCGATCTACCAGTCGAGCTTCCAGGACGGCGGCTCGCAGATGCAGATGACCGCGTACCCGATGACGGGCGGCGCGGCGAAGACGTTCCCGCTGCAGGGCACGATCGGCAGCTCGGTGCCGCTGCCGGGCCCGGACGGCGACACGATCGAGTTCTCCGACTTCCGCGCGATCAACGTCGAGAACATGGCCGACGCGAGCGGCAAGCCGGACGTGCGCGGCGTCGCGAAGACCGAATCGCTGAAGGAAGTGTTCGACGAGCGGCTCGGCTCGGGCGCGAAGTCGTCGAAGCCGATGCAGCTGCACAACATCGGCCCGTCGGTCCAGTACAAGGTGCGCGGCAAGGACGGCCAGGCACGCGAGTTCAACAACTACATGCTGCCGGTCGACATGGGCGGCGACCGCGTGTTCCTCGCCGGCGTGCGCGCGAGCCCGAACGATCCGTTCCGCTACATGCGGATCCCGGCGGACAGCCAGGATTCGATCGGCGAATGGATGCGCATGCGCGCTGCGCTCGAGGATCCGGCCGTGCGCGCGGAGGCCGCCGCACGCTTCGCGCAGCGTTCGCTGCCGGGCAGCGAAGCGGCGCTGCGCGGCCGTCTGCAGGATAGCGCATCGAAGGTGCTGACCCTGTTTGCAGCCAGCGACGACAGCGACGGGCGCGGCGCGGACGGCCAGCCGCTGGGCGGCTTCCAGGCGGTTGCGACGTTCATCGACCGCTCGGTGCCGAAGGCCGAGCAGGAGAAGGCGGCCAGCCTGCTGCTGCGGATGCTCGAGGGCGCGATGTGGGAGGTCTGGCAGATCGCGCGCGAGCGCGCGGGCGAGCCGCCGGCCCAGCAGGGCGCGGATTCGGTCCGGTTCGTGCAGGGCTCGATCAACGCGCTGTCCGATAGCTTCCTGTATGGTTCGCCGGTCTATCTGCAGCTCGACTCATATAAGCAGGTGCAAGCTTCGGTATTTCAGTTGACGCGCGCGCCGGGCAAGAATCTGGTGTATCTTGGCAGCCTGCTGCTGGTCGCCGGCATCTTCGCGATGTTCTACGTGCGCGAGCGGCGCCTCTGGTTCTGGCTCAAGGACGCCGCCTCCGGCGTCGATGTGGTGATGGCGATGTCCACGGCCCGTAAGACCTTCGATTTCGAGAAAGAATTCGTGCAGACGCGCGACGCGGCAGGCGCCGCATTGCGCGCCGCACCTCGCGATGCCGCCCCGGCCGCCCCGGCCAGTTCGGCAACAGCTTCCCGCCCGCCGGCTGGCGGCGGTTCCGAGAATTCCACCCGGTAACATCATGGATCTCACTCAAGTCTCCCCCTCTCGTGAGGCGTCGGTACAGGCCCCGGTTTCGGCGCCGTTGTTCGACGACCGTCCGTTCCTGATGCGCCTGTCGCCGATCGACTGGCTGTTCGCGCTGGCGCTGGTGCTCGGCGCGGGCTACGCGTTCGTGCACTACAACGCGCACATGGATTACTACGACAAGGCGGTGCTGACCGGCACCGTCCCGGCGCTCGTCGTGCTCGGCTGGCGCTGGAAGCCGGCCCGGCTGCTGATGGCGTCGATCGCGGTGCTGTCGCTGCTGTCGATCCAGATCTACCAGGGCGACCTCGCGCGCGCGGATTCGGCGTTCTTCCTCAAGTATTTCCTGTCGAGCCAGTCGGCGATCCTGTGGATGAGCGCGCTGTTCGTGCTCGCGACGATTTTCTACTGGATCGGCACGCTGACCCGCTCGGAGACGGGCGGCGCGATCGGGCAGAAGCTCACGTGGGTCGCGGTGCTGATGGGCTTCACGGGGATGATGGTGCGCTGGTACGAGTCGTACCTGATCGGTGCAGACGTCGGCCACATTCCGGTGTCGAACCTCTATGAAGTGTTCGTGCTGTTCAGCCTGATCACTGCGCTGCTCTATCTGTACTACGAAGGCCATTACGGCACGCGCGCACTCGGCGCGTTCGTGCTGCTGGTCATCAGCGCGGCCGTCGGCTTCCTGATGTGGTACTCGATCGCCCGCGACGCGCAGCAGATCCAGCCGCTCGTGCCGGCGCTGCAGAGCTGGTGGATGAAGATCCACGTGCCCGCGAACTTCATCGGCTACGGCAGCTTTGCGCTGTCGGCGATGGTGTCGGTCGCGTACCTGATGAAGGAGCGCGGCGTGCTCGCCGATCGCCTGCCGGCGCTCGACGTGCTCGACGACGTGATGTACAAGTCGATCGCGGTCGGTTTCGCCTTCTTCACGATCGCGACGATCCTCGGCGCGCTGTGGGCGGCCGAGGCGTGGGGCGGCTACTGGAGCTGGGACCCGAAGGAAACCTGGGCGCTGATCGTCTGGCTGAATTACGCGGCGTGGCTGCACATGCGTCTGATGAAAGGCCTGCGCGGCACGGTCGCTGCATGGTGGGCGCTCACCGGGCTCGTCGTCACGACATTCGCGTTCCTCGGCGTCAACATGTTCCTGTCCGGGCTGCACAGCTACGGCAAGCTGTAAGATCCCCGACGCTCGTCCGACCAAAGACCGCCGGTGCACTGCGTGCCCGGCGGTTTTCTTTTGTAACGGGCGGGCGAACCGGGTGCCGAACGGCGCATGATGGGCCGGGTCGAACGCGCATGGCGCGTGCATGATGCGCACGCAGGAGGAGCAGCACGATGTGGATCAGACGGCCTTTCCGGAGCGCGTTGAGCGGTGACGACATTCCGCGCAGCGAGATCACGCCGCGCGCGGTATTCGAGAACCGCAGGCGCGTGCTGCAGGCGGCCGGCATCGCGGCGGCCGGCGGCATGCTGGGCGCGAGCGGCGCAGCGTTCGCCGCGTACGCGTCGCCCGATGCGCGGGCGGCGAAACTGGCCGCGAAAACCAACCCGAAGTTCGTCGTCGCCGACAAGGTGACGCCGTTCAAGGACATCACGTCCTACAACAATTTCTACGAGTTCGGCACCGACAAGGGCGATCCGGCCCAGAACGCCGGTACGCTGCGGGCGCGTCCGTGGCGCGTGAGCGTCGAAGGCGAGGTGCAGCATCCGAAGGTGTTCGATCTCGACGAGCTGCTCGGCCTCGCGCCGCTCGAGGAGCGCGTGTACCGGCTGCGCTGCGTCGAAGGCTGGTCGATGGTGATTCCGTGGATCGGCGTGCCGCTCGCCGAGCTGATCAAGCGCGTGCAGCCGACCGGCAACGCGAAATACGTGCAGTTCGTCACGCTCGCCGACCCGTCGCAGATGCCGGGGCTGTCGACGCCGATCCTCGACTGGCCGTATTCGGAAGGCCTGCGGATGGACGAGGCGATGCATCCGCTGACGCTGCTGGCGATGGGCGTGTACGGGCAGGTACTGCCGAACCAGAACGGCGCGCCGGTGCGCGTCGTCGTGCCGTGGAAGTACGGTTTCAAGAGCGCGAAGTCGCTCGTGAAGATCCGCTTCGTCGCCAAGCAGCCGCCGACCAGCTGGAACACCTATGCGCCGAACGAGTACGGCTTCTATTCGAACGTGAATCCGAATGTCGACCATCCGCGCTGGAGCCAGGCCACCGAGCGGCGTATCGGCGAGGACGGCTTCTTCACGCCGAAGCGCAAGACGCTGATGTTCAACGGCTACGGGGACCTCGTCGCGTCGATGTACCAGGGCATGGACCTGAAGAAATTCTTCTGACGCGACCGGTGAGAAACGACATGTCTCCTTCGACGCTCACGCCCGCGCGCGCCGCCGCGCCGCGACCGGGCAGGCTGCGCACGGCGGCAGCGCCAAGCTGGGTCGCGCCTGCCAAGGTACTGGTGTTCGCCGCCGGCCTGTATCCGCTTGCCCGTCTCGTGCTGTTCGGCCTGAGCGAGCGGCTCGGCGCCAACCCGATCGAGTTCGTCACGCGCTCGACCGGCCTGTGGACGCTCGTGATGCTGTGCATCACGCTCGGTGTCACGCCGCTGCGCCGGATGACGGGCGTCGCGGTGCTGCTGCGGTTTCGGCGGATGCTCGGGCTGTTCGCGTTCTTCTATGCGACGCTGCACTTCACGACCTATATCTGGTTCGACAAGTGGTTCGATCTGGTCGCGATCCTGAAGGACGTCGGCAGGCGGCCGTTCATCACCGTCGGCTTCACCGCGTTCGTGCTGCTGATCCCGCTCGCCGCAACGTCGCCGCGTGCGGTGGTGCGCAGGCTCGGCCGCCACTGGGCGATGCTGCATCGCGCGATCTATGCGATCGCGCTGCTCGGCGTGCTGCATTTCTGGTGGATGAAGGCCGGCAAGCACGATCTCGCGCAGCCGAAACTGTACGCGGCGATTGTCGCGGCGCTGCTCGGCTGGCGGCTGCTTGCGTGGGGCTGGCGGCGCGTGCGCGCCTGACGGGGCGAGAATGCCCGGATATGGCAAAAGGCGATGACCGGGCAGTCATCGCCTTTTTTGCGGGGGCAACGTGCGTGCCCCGCTGCGTCGTTTACTGCGTGCTCGCGGGACCGGAAGCCGGCGCGGGGGCCGGCACGTCCGAAGCGCCGCTCGACAGTTCAGGCGACAGCGACAGCGGCGTGCCCGACGTATCGGGCATGCTGTCGGCCGCGGATTCGTCGGTCGGCTTGACGCCCGACGGCGGTGTATCCTGCTGCTCGATCGGTTTCGGCGGCAGCGGCGGCACGGTGGGCATATAGAGCGGACCGCGTTGACCGCAGCCTGCAAGAATTGCCAAAGCCGCTACAATCGCGCTCATCCGGAAAACGACTCGCATGATCGTCCCTGAACAATTGAATCGATAGAGTTTAGCATGTCCGATACCGAATACCTGACCCGTGCCGAGGCCGTGCTGACGGCCGTCGAGCGTACCGTGGACGCCGCCAACGACGGCGATCACGACATCGACCTGGAGCGCAACGGCAGCGTCCTCACGCTGACGTTCGAGAACGGCTCGAAGATCATCGTCAACCTGCAGCCGCCGATGAAGGAAGTGTGGATTGCCGCGAAGGCGGGCGGATTCCATTACCGCTACATCGACGGCAAGTGGCTCGATACGCGGACCGGCACCGAATTCTTCTCGGCGCTGAGCGACTACGCGACGCAGCAGGCCGGGATGCCGATCACGTTCAGCGCGTGAGCGTCGGCGTCGACTGGCGCGAATCGTCCTGCCAAAATCGTCGTACCAAAGAGAAAGCGGCCCGCGGGCCGCTTTTTTTCATGTCCGTGCTATCAGTCAGTAGCGCGGTCAGTGGCCACGGAACAGGTTCATGATGTCCTGCTTCTCCTGCTCGTCGACGTGCGGAACGGGCTCCTCGGTCGCGTCCTGCACCGCCGGCGCTTGCGGCACGCCAACCGTCGACACGAAGCCGTGTCCCGGCGTGAAGTCGGTGAAATACAGCTCGCTGCCGAGCGCCTCGACGCCGTCGGGCATCGCCGGCTTGAATTCGGGGACGCCCTTCAGCGCCGCGCCCATGTAGTCGATCCACACGGGCAGCGCGAGGCCGCCGCCGGTTTCGCGATCGCCGAGGTTGCGCGGGTTGTCGTAGCCGATCCACGCGATCGCGGCGAGCGTGTGCTGGTAGCCGGCGAACCATGCGTCGTGCGAGTCGTTCGTCGTGCCGGTCTTGCCCGCGAGGTCGGTGCGCTTGAGCATGTTGGACTTCGCGCCGGTGCCGCGCTGCGCGACGCTCTGCAGCAGGCTGTTCATCACGTACGCATTGCGCGCATCGATCGCGCGCGGCGCGTTCTGCTCGGCGACGAGCGGCTGCGCACGGGCCACGATCGCGCCGTTCGGATCGGTCACTTCGGCGATCAGGTACGGATTGACCCGATAGCCGCCGTTCGCGAACACCGAATAGGCGCCCGCCATCTGCAGCGGCGTGACGAGACCTGCGCCGAGCGCCATCGGCAGGTAGGCCGGGTGGCGGTCGGCGTCGAAGCCGAAACGCGTGATGTATTGCTGCGCGTACTTCGTGCCGATGTGGTTCAGGATCCGGATCGACACGAGGTTGCGCGAGCGCTGCAGCGCGGTGCGCATCGACATCGGGCCCTCGAAGCCGCCGCCGTAGTTCTTCGGTTCCCACGGCTGGCCGCCGGTTTCCGCGGCGCTGAAGTACAGCGGGCCGTCGTTGATCACCGTCGCCGGCCCCAAGCCCTTGTCGAGCGACGCCGAGTAGATGAACGGCTTGAACGACGAACCCGGCTGCCGCCACGCCTGCGTGACGTGGTTGAACTTGTTCTTGTTGTAGTCGAAGCCGCCGACGAGCGAGCGGATCGCGCCGTCCTGCGGAACGATCGACAGGAACGCGCCCTCGACCTGCGGCAACTGCGTGATCGCCCATTTGCCGGCGTCGTTCTTCACGACGCGAACGATTGCGCCCGGGCGAATGCGCCGGTTCGGCTGCGCGTTGGTCGACAGCGCGCCGGCGGCAAAGCGCAGGTTGTCGCCTTCGAGCGTGGCCTCGCTGCCGTCGATGAACGCGACCGTGATCTGGCGCGGGCTTGCCGCGGTCACGACCGCCGCGATCAGCTCGCCGTTGTCCGGGTGCTCGAGCAGCGCGTCGTCGATCGCCTGCTCGCGGTCGTCTGCGTTGGCCGGCAGCTCGATGAAGCCTTCCGGGCCGCGATAGCCGTGGCGCCGCTCGTAGTCCATGATCCCGTTGCGCAGCGCGCTGTAGGCGACCTGCTGGTCGGCGGAATCGATTGTCGTGATGACGTTGAAGCCGCGCGTATAAGTCTCTTCGCGGTATTGCGCATACATCATCTGGCGCACCATTTCCGCGACGTACTCGGCGTGCACGCTGTACTCGCGGCCTGCGCCCTTGACGACGAGCGGCTGTGCGATCGCCTCGTCGTACTGCTCGCGCGTGATGAAGTTCAGCTCGAGCATCCGCTGCAGGATGTACTGCTGGCGCACCTTCGCGCGCTTCGGATTGACGACAGGGTTATACGCGGACGGCGCCTTCGGCAGGCCCGCGAGCATCGCGGCTTCCGCGAGCGTGATGTCCTTCAGGTCCTTGCCGAAATAGACCCGCGCGGCACTCGCGAAACCGTATGCGCGCTGGCCGAGATAGATCTGATTCATGTAGACCTCGAGAATCTGATCCTTCGTCAGCGCGCGCTCGATGCGGTACGCGAGCAGCATCTCGTAGATCTTGCGCGTGTAGGTCTTCTCGCTCGACAGGAAGAAGTTGCGGGCGACCTGCATCGTGATCGTGCTCGCGCCCTGCGTCGCATGGCCGTTCGTCAGCGCGACGATGCCGGCGCGGAAGATCCCGGTGAGGTCGACGCCGCCGTGGTCGTAGAAGCGTGCGTCCTCGATCGCGAGGATCGCCTTCTTCAGCGAGTCGGGCACGTCCTTGAAGTGGACGATGTCGCGGCGTTCCTCGCCGAATTCGCCGATCAGCACGTGATCGGACGTATAGATGCGCAGCGGAACCTTCGGACGATAGTCGGTCAGCGCGTCGAGCGACGGCATGTTGGGCGACGCGACCACGAGCGCGTAGCCGAGCACCAGGCCGCCGCACAGGACGAGCGCCACGCATACCGCGGCGAAGCCGAGCAGGACTTTCAGCCACCAGGGGCGTTTCTTCGGCTCCGGGGCAGGGGGCGGGGACGTAGGGGACGTGGATTGCATAGGCATACCGGAATACAGTCCCGCGATTATAGCTGCCCGGTATGACCGGCCCCGACGCGGGGGGAGTTCCCGCGCCGGGGGGCGCGGGTACGGCCGTGGTTGCCGTCCTTCAAGGATAGCGCGCCGGCGGGCGCGTTTCGCGGCGTTGGCCGTTCGGCCGACTGTCGGCGGCGCGTGCCGCTGCGCAGAATGCGAGCCTGGGATTGCGGCATGGGCCGCAACGATTGCGGGAGGCTCGGATGGCCGGACGATGGGTGGCGCGTTTCGCGATGGGCAGGTGCACGGCGACAGGGATCGACGTCGGCGCCAACGAGGTGAGGGTGGCGGTGCTGAGCCGGGGCCGGCGTGGCGCGAACGTGCGGGTCGAGGGGCTCGAGGTCGAGCCGCTCGGGCCGGCGGACGGGCCCGAGGACGCGCGCTGGGCGGCGGTCGGCCGGGCACTGTCGGTGGCCGTGTCACGCTTGTCGTCGCGCGGGGTGCGATGTGACGCGCGCGGCGTGATGGCGCTGCGCGACGACGAGATGCGCACCGCAACGCTCGATCTCGCCGGCCGTGACGATGTTGCCGACGCGGCGCGGCAGGCGGCGGAGCGCATTTCCGGGCTTGCGCCGGACAGTCTCGCGTTCGACTGGCGGACGGCGGACGGCGCGCGGCCGGGCGAGATCGCGATCGCCGCCGCGCCGCAGGTCCTGCTGCAGCGGCGGATCGATGCGGCAGCGCTCGCGGGCGTCGACCTGACGGCGGTGGACGGCGAGTCGATGGCGGCGCTGCGGGCGCTGCGCCATGCCGCATCGCACGAACTGGACGCGCACGACCCGTATTGCGCGCTCTGGTTCGGCGAGACGGGCGTGCGCGGCTGGTGGCTGGAGCGCGACGCCGCGGTGCTGCAGTTCGCGTTCCCCGATCGTGCGCATGGCGCGCTGCCCGATGCGCTGCGCGCGTTTGCGCGGCAGCCGGCCCGTTGCGTGGTCGTCGGCGGCGACGATCGCTGCGTCGCCCGGTTCGGAACCTCCGTCGCCGAAATCGGCGATCTGCTCGGCGCGATCGCGTTGCCGTTCGAATGCGTGCATTGGGCGGCCGACGTCGCCGACGTGCAATCCGGTGCGCCGAGCGGGCCGGCGTTCGCGGTGGCGTTCGGGCTGGCGCTGCGCGGGGTCCGGGAATGAGTGCGCAGGGCGCCATGACAGGCGCATCCGCGGCATGTGCGGCCGGGCCGGCATCGCTCGGCGGATTCAACCTGCTGCCGTATCGCGACCGCATCGCGCGTGCGATGCGCCGCCGCCGCGCGGCGCAATGCGGCGCCGCGATCCTGCTCGGCGCGGCGGGCGTCGGCGTGTGGACGGGTGGCGCGGCCTGGCTGCGCGTGCGCACCGATGCCGAACGCGCGCGCGTTGATGCGCGGCTGCTGCGGCAGCAGCCGCAGGTCGACGCGGCCGTGCGCGCCGCGCGAAGCGCCGAGGCCGCGGTGCAACGCAGCGGGCAGGCGGCAGTGCTGGCTGCGCCATACCGGCAGGCAGTCGAATTGCTCGCGTTGCTGGCGCGGGTGCGCGACGACGAAGTGCGTCTGGACGCGTTGCGTGCCATGCCGTCCGGCGCGGAACTGGACGCACGGGCGGCCAGCTACCGCGCGGCGGCGCGGTGGTTCGCCCGGCTCGCGCACGAACCGCAAAATTGGCGTGCCGACGTCGATGCGCTGACGCCGGCCCCGCCCGAACCGGCGGGCGCCGCGGGCGCGGCAGGGATGCCGTACCGCTTTTCCGTGCAATTGCGCTGGCACGACGCGCCGTCGCATCCGGCGCCGCCGGAGGGGCATCGATGACGGCGATCGCACATCGATCGGGATTCGGCGGCACCCGCTGGAACGGTGTCGTGTCGCGTGTGCAGCCGGCCGCGTTGCACGCCGCAGGCTGCGTCCTCGCGTTCGGCGCAGTGCTCGCCGGCGGCATTCATCTGGCGGATGCGGCCGACTGGAGCGGCCTTGCCCGCAGCCGTGCATCGCTCGACGCAGCCACCGCGCGCGCCGCCGCGGCGGATCGCGTGCTCGCCGCCGCGCACCGGCGGCGTGACGCGCAAGCGGCCCCGGACGGCGGCGACAGCGAACCGGCAGTGCCCGGCCAGGCCTCGCTGATGCTCGAGCTGGCCGAACTCGTCGCGTCGAGCGGGCTGCGGATCGTGTCGTTCGAACCGGGGCCGCTGCCGGCGCAGCGTGCGAAACCGGATGCGCGGCGCACGGTGCGCGTCGTCGCGGACGGCGGTTTTCCGGCGCTGCGGCGGCTGGTCGATCGCCTGGCGGCGTTGCCCGTGCTCGTCGTGCCGTCGGCGATCCACGTCGAACGCGACAAGCGCGACAAGCGCGGCGAACGGGCGGCGCGCGTGGCGTTGGCGCTCGACCTGTTTCCCGGATTGCCCGGGGCAGCGCTTGCTCAGCGCGACGCACCGGCCGGGCCGGGGCCGACGGAGGCCGATCCGTTCGCTTCCGCAGACGATCCGGAATCGGGCGGTGCCGCGCCGTCGCGTCTGGCCGGCGTGATGCGGGATGTCCGTGCCGGTCTCGCGCTGTTCGACGACGGCGCGGGCGGGATCACGGCGGCGGTTGCCGGCGACGCAGTCGGTACGATGCGCGTGACACGGATCGACGCGGAGGCGGTCACGCTCGCGACGGCGAATGGTCCGCGCAGGATGGCGCTGATCGAGCCGACCGGGGGAGGCGCGCAATGGTGAAGAACGCATGGCGCGCAGCGCTCGTCTGGATCGGCATGAGCGCCGCCGCTGCGTCGGGTGCGCTGCCGCCGCTGCCCGCCGCGTGGCCTGCTGCGGAGTCGCGTGCCGCCGATCTGCTGCCGGACATGCCGTCGGATGTGCCACTGCCGCAGGGCACGATCGCCGGTGCGGACATCGCGTCGCCGGCGCCGGAGACGGTTCCGCCGCCGCCCGAGCCGGCGCCGCGCACTGCGCCCGCGCCCGCACTCGAAGGTCCGCCGATCCCGCTGCCGCCACCCGCGCGCATGAGCGATGCGGCCGCGCGGCAACCGGGCGACAGGGACGACGCGCGGCGGATCTCGCTGAATCTCCAGGGCGTCGGCCTGACCGCCGCATTCGACGCGTTTGCGCGCTTCACGGGGCTCAACATCATCGTCGGCGAGCAGGTGCGCGGGACCGTGTCGTTACGTCTGAACAATGTCCGCTGGCGGGATGCGTTCGACATGCTGCTCGAGACGCACGGGCTTGCGATGTCCCGGCGCGACAACGTGATCTGGGTCACCCCGGCGACCGAACTGGCGGCACGGGAGCGCGAGCGCTACGACGCACATGCGCGGTCCGCCGATCTCGAGCCCCTCGACAGCCGCACGTTCGTGTTGCATTACCCGCGTGCGCAGGACGTGCAGCGGCTCCTGACCGGTGCCGCCGGGCAGCGGCTGCTGTCCAGGCGCGGCGCGGCGGCGGCCGACGTGCGCATGAACCTGCTGTTCGTCACCGATCTCGCGCCGCGTATCGCCCAGATCGCCGCACTGATCACCGCGATCGACCGGCCGTCGAGGCAGGTCCGGATCGAAGCGCGCATCGTCGAAGGCGAGCAGGGCTTCTCGCGCAACCTCGGCGCGCGCGTCGCGTTGCGCGCGCAGGGCCGGCCCGCGGCGGGCGAAGGCGCGGCCACGGCCGATCGCACCGCGCTCGACCTGGCCGCCCGGCCGCTCGCCGGCTTCGATGCCGCCACGGCCGGCTTCACGCTGTTCGCCGCACCGCTGAGCCGTGTGCTCGACGTCGAATTGAGCGCGCTCGAGGCGCAGGGACGGGGACAGATCGTATCGAGCCCGCGCGTCGTGACGGCCGATCGCGCGAAGGCGATCGTCGAGCAGGGGGCCGAGCTGCCGTACCAGGCGAAGGTCGGCAACGGCGTGAGCGGCGTACAGTTCCGCCGCGCGACGCTCAAGCTCGAGGTCGAACCGCAGATCACGCCGGACGGGCGCGTCGTGCTCGATCTCGACGTCACGAAGGACAGCGTCGGCGAGCCGACGGCGGCCGGCCCCGCAATCCATACCAAGCACGTGCAGACCCGGGTCGAGGTGGAGGACGGCGGGACGGTCGCGATCGGCGGGATCTACGAGCGGCTGGACCGGGACGATGTGACGCGCGTGCCGCTCTTGGGCAAAATACCGGTACTGGGCGCGCTGTTCCGGCACCGGGCGCAGCGTGAACAGCGCAGCGAGCTGGTCGTCTTCATCACCCCGACCGTGGTCGGCAGGCGGTGCGATGCGGCCGGCGCCGACGCGCCGAACCCTGGTGATCCGGCCCCGGACGCCGCCGGCCCAGGCTCGACAAGGCAGCCGCTTTGCCAGTAAGCTGCGCCACACACCAGCAAGATTGAAGCAGAGGAAGCCGTTGCAAGCGCGGGACTCACACGCAAACGTATTTTTCGTCGGCCTTATGGGTGCGGGTAAGACCACCGTAGGCCGTGCGGTCGCGCGCCGGCTCGACAGGACGTTCTTCGACTCCGACCACGAGATCGAGGCACGCACGGGCGCCCGCATCCCGGTGATCTTCGAGATGGAAGGCGAGGCCGGGTTTCGCGACCGCGAAACGCAGGTGATCGCCGAGCTCACGCAGCGCGAGAACATCGTGCTCGCGACGGGCGGCGGCGCAGTGTTGCGACCCGAAAATCGCGACTGCCTGAAAGCGCACGGCATCGTCGTCTATCTGCGCGCGAATCCGCACGATCTGTGGCTGCGCACGCGCAAGGACAAGAACCGGCCGCTGTTGCAGACCGAGGATCCGAAGGGGCGCCTCGAGGCGCTGTACGAAGTGCGCGACCCGCTGTACCGCGAATGCGCGGATTTCGTCATCGAAACGGGCCGCCCGTCGGTCAACGGGCTCGTCAACATGGTGCTGATGCAACTCGAACTGGCGGGAGTCGTCGCCAAGCCACTACAAGCATGATTACTGTCAACGTCGATCTGGGCGACCGCGCCTATCCGATTCATATTGGCGCCGGCCTGATTGGCCGCTCCGAACTGTTCGCTCCCCACATCAAGGGCTCGTCCGTCACGATCGTCACGAACACGACGGTCGATCCGCTCTATGGCGATGCGTTGCGCGCAGCGCTCGCGCCGCTCGGCAAGCGCGTGTCGACGGTCGTGCTGCCGGACGGCGAGGCGTACAAGAACTGGGAAACGCTGAACCTGATCTTCGACGGGCTGCTGACCGAACGTGCGGACCGCAAGACGACGCTCGTTGCGCTCGGCGGCGGCGTGATCGGCGACATGACGGGGTTCGCGGCCGCGTGCTACATGCGCGGCGTGCCGTTCATCCAGGTGCCGACCACGCTGCTGTCGCAGGTCGATTCGTCGGTCGGCGGCAAGACGGGCATCAACCACCCGCTGGGCAAGAACATGATCGGCGCGTTCTACCAGCCGCAGGCCGTGATCGCGGACATCGGCGCGCTGAAGACGCTGCCCGACCGCGAACTGGCGGCGGGTATCGCCGAGATCATCAAGACCGGCGCGATCGCCGACGCCGCGTTCTTCGACTGGATCGAAGCGAACGTCGGTGCGCTGAACCGCCGCGAGCCGGACGCGCTCGCCGAGGCGGTCAAGCGCTCGTGCGAGATCAAGGCGAGCGTGGTCGCGGCCGACGAGCGCGAAGGCGGCCTGCGCGCGATCCTGAATTTCGGCCACACGTTCGGCCATGCGATCGAGGCCGGGCTCGGCTATGGCGAATGGCTGCACGGCGAGGCGGTCGGCTGCGGGATGGTGATGGCGGGCGACCTGTCGGTGCGGCTCGGCCTGCTCGACGACGCGTCGCGGCGGCGGCTCGACGCGGTGATCACCGCCGCGCACCTGCCGACCCGTGCGCCCGCGCTCGGCGACGCGCGCTACATGGACCTGATGCGCGTCGACAAGAAGGCTGAAGCCGGCGCGATCAAGTTCATCCTGCTGAAGCGCTTCGGCGATACGCTGATCACGCCGGCGCCCGACGAAGCGGTGTTCGCTACACTGGCGGCAACGACGCAATAATCCCGGCCCGGCTGCCCGGTGCCCTTGACGTGGAGGAGACGGTGAGCGAGACATCCAGCAGCAAGTTGCCACGCCAGCCCCGCAGCGCTGCCGCGCCGGTGGCCGAGCCGCCGACGCTGGCGGCGCTGGAAGCCCATCTCGCCCCGTATGCCGCGCACGGGTCGCAGTCGCGCGGCCGGCGCCATCCGGAGCCGCCGCCCGCGGCCCGCACCGAATTCCAGCGCGACCGCGACCGCATTGTCCACTCGACCGCGTTCCGCCGGCTCGAATACAAGACCCAGGTCTTCGTCAATCACGAAGGCGACCTGTTCCGCACGCGCCTCACGCACAGCCTCGAAGTCGCGCAGATCGCGCGCTCGGTCGCACGCAACCTGCGGCTGAACGAGGATCTCGTCGAGGCGATCTCGCTCGCGCACGACCTCGGGCACACGCCGTTCGGCCATGCGGGGCAGGACGCGCTCAACGCATGCATGCGCGAGCACGGCGGCTTCGAGCACAACCTGCAGAGCCTCGCCGTCGTCGACGAGCTCGAAGAGCACTACGGGGCGTTCAACGGCCTGAATCTTTGCTTCGAAACGCGCGAAGGCATCCTCAAGCATTGTTCGCGCGACAACGCGCGCAAGCTCGGCGCGCTCGGCGAACGCTTCCTGCAGGGGCGCCAGCCGTCGCTCGAGGCGCAGCTCGCGAACATCGCCGACGAGATCGCGTACAACAACCACGACGTCGACGACGGCCTGCGCTCCGGGCTGATCACGATCGAGCAGCTCGCCGGGATCGGGCTGTGGCAGCGTCATTACGAGCAAGCGCTCGCCGAATTCCCGCAACTCGAAGGCCGCCGTCTCGTGCACGAGACGGTGCGCCGCATCATCAACACGCTGATCGTCGACCTGATCGACGAGACGCGGCGCAACCTCGCGCGCGTCGCGCCGGCGTCGCTCGACGACGTGCGTGCGGCGCCGCCGCTCGTGTCGCACAGCGAAGCCGTCGCAGCGGAGGCGGCGTCCCTCAAGCGTTTCCTGTTCAAGAACCTGTACCGCCATTACAAGGTGATGCGGATGGCGAACAAGGCGCAGCGCGTCGTCACGGGCCTGTTCGACGCGTTCCTCGACGATCCGCGCCTGCTGCCGCCGCCATACCAGTCCGACGAAGCGGACAAGCAGCCGCGCCTCGTCGCCCATTACATTGCCGGCATGACCGATCGCTTCGCGCTGAAGGAATACCAGCGCCTGTTCGTCATCAGCGACAACTGACTGTCATAAACGACCACTAGACTTCGCCGGTTCAATGGCGATAGGGAAGCTGTACCTGCTGTTGGTAACGTTTTCATAGGAGAGGTCGATGAAGAAGAAGCCTGCGGGGACCATGGTCCGTTCGATCGCGCTCGGCGGCGCGCTGATGTTCGGTGTGCAGCACGCGGCATTCGCGGTGACGGAGATCCAGTTCTGGCATGCGATGGAAGCCGCGCTCGGCGATCGGGTCAACGAGATCGCAGCGCAGTTCAACGCGTCGCAAAGCGACTACAAGATCGTGCCGGTCTTCAAGGGCACGTATGACCAGGCGCTCGCGGCCGGCATCGCCGCGTACCGCAGCGGCAACGCGCCGGCGATCCTCCAGGTGTACGAAGTCGGCACCGCGACGATGATGCAGGCGAAGAAGGCCGTGGTGCCTGTCTACGACGTGTTCAAGCAGGCAGGCATGCCGCTCGACGAGAAAGCGTTCGTGCCGACCATCGCGAGCTACTACAGCGACGCGAAGACGGGCCACCTCGTGTCGATGCCGTTCAACAGCTCGACGCCGGTGCTGTACTACAACAAGGACGCGTTCAAGAAGGCCGGGCTCGATCCGAACCAGCCGCCGAAGACGTGGGATGACGTGAAGGCCGATGCGGAGAAGCTGCGCAAGTCGGGCATGGCATGCGGCTTCACGACCGGCTGGCAGGGCTGGGTCCAGCTCGAGAACTACAGCGCGTGGAATGCGCTGCCGTTCGCGAGCCGCAACAACGGCTTCGACGGCTCGGACGCGGTGCTCGAGTTCAACAAGCCGCAGCAGGTCGCGCACATCCAGTTCCTGCAGCAGATGGCGAAGGACGGCACGTTCACGTATGCGGGCCGCAAGGACGAAGCGTCGGCGAAGTTCAACAGTGGCGATTGCGGGATCGTCACGACGTCGTCGGGGGCGCTCGCCAACATGCACAAGTACGCGAAATTCGATTTCGGTACCGGGATGATGCCGTACGACGCGAACGTGAAGGGCGCGCCGCAGAACGCGATCATCGGCGGCGCGAGCCTGTGGGTGCTGTCCGGCAAGGATCCGGCGACCTACAAGGGTGTCGCGAAATTCCTCGCGTACCTGAGCTCGCCGGCCGTCGCCGCGAAGTGGCACCAGGACACGGGCTATCTGCCGGTCACGACCGCCGCGTACGACCTGACCCGCCAGCAGGGCTTCTACGCGAAGAACCCGAGCGCGGAAACCGCGATCAAGCAGATGATGAACAAGTCGCCGCTGCCGTACACGAAGGGGCTGCGGCTCGGCAACATGCCGCAGATCCGCACGGTCGTCGACGAGGAGCTCGAGCAGGTCTGGGCGCAGAAGAAGTCGCCGAAGGAAGGGCTCGATTCCGCGGTCACCCGCGGCGACGAACTGCTGCGCCGCTTCGAGAAGACCGGCAGCTGAGCACGATCCGCGCCGAGCCGCCGCCGCGTCGCGCAAGCGCGCGCGACGGCCGGCGGCGCGGCCTTCCCGTTTCGCCTGTCCGGATTCCCGCGATGCAATCCCGTTCCCGTTTCGGCACGAGCCTGTTGCCGTACCTGCTGATCGCGCCGCAGCTCGCGATCACCGGCGTGTTCTTCCTGTGGCCTGCCGGCGTCGCGCTGTGGCAATCGACGCAGATGCAGGATGCGTTCGGCACGTCGAGCGAGTTCGTCGGCTTCGCGAACTTCTCGCATCTGTTCGCCGATCCGCTGTATCTCGACTCGTTCCGCACGACGCTCGTATTCAGCACGCTCGTGACGGTGAGCGGGCTCGCCGTGTCGTTGCTGCTCGCCGCGTGTGCGGACCGCGTGGTGCGCGGCGCGCGCGCATACCGCACGCTGCTGATCTGGCCGTACGCGGTCGCGCCGACGATCGCCGCGGTGCTGTGGGCGTTCCTGTTCAACCCGAGCATCGGCCTCGTCACCTATGCGCTCGCGAAATACGGAATCGTCTGGAACCACGCGCTGAACGGCGGGCAGGCGATGTTCCTGGTCGTGCTCGCGTCGGTGTGGAAGCAGGTGAGCTACAACTTCCTGTTCTTCTACGCGGGGCTGCAGGCGATCCCGCGTTCGCTGATCGAGGCGGCCGCGATCGACGGCGCGGGCCCCGTGCGACGCTTCTTCCACGTCGTGCTGCCGCTGCTGTCGCCGACAAGCTTCTTCCTGCTGGTCGTGAACCTCGTGTACGCGTTCTTCGACACGTTCCCGGTGATCGACGCCGCAACGGCCGGCGGGCCCGCGCAGAGCACCAAGACGCTGATCTACAAGATTTTCACGGAAGGCTTCCAGGGCCTCGACATCGGCAGCTCGGGCGCGCAGTCGGTCGTGCTGATGCTGATCGTCGTCGGGCTCACGGTGATCCAGTTCCGCTTCGTCGAACGCAGGGTGCAATACTCATGATCGAAAATCGCAAGGGCTTCGACCTGTTTTGCCATGCGGTGCTGATCGCGGGCGTCGTGCTGATCGTGTTTCCCGTCTACGTCGCGTTCTGCGCGGCGACGATGAATTCGGCGGAAGTATTCACGGTGCCGCTGTCGCTGGTGCCGAGCACGCATCTGTTCGAGAACATCGCGTACATCTGGCGGCACGGCAGCGGCGCGACGGCCGCGCCGTTCGGCCTGCTGCTCGTCAACAGCTTCGCAATGGCGCTCGGCATCGCGGTTGGCAAGATCGCTGTGTCGATCCTGTCTGCGTACGCGATCGTCTATTTCCGCTTTCCGTTCCGCAACACGGCGTTCTGGCTGATCTTCGCCACGCTGATGCTGCCGGTCGAGGTGCGGATTTTCCCGACCGTGCAGGTCGTGTCGACGCTGCACATGACGAACGCGTACGCGGGGCTCACGTTGCCGCTGATCGCGTCGGCAACGGCGACGTTCCTGTTCCGCCAGTTCTTCATGACGCTGCCCGACGAACTGATGGACGCGGCGCGCATCGACGGTGCGGGCCCGCTGCGCTTCTTCTGGGACGTGGTCCTGCCGCTGTCGAAGACGAGCATCGCCGCGCTGTTCGTGATCACGTTCATCTACGGCTGGAACCAGTATCTGTGGCCGATCCTGATCACGACGGAGGCGTCGCTGTCGACGGCCGTCGTCGGCATCAAGACGATGATCGCGAGCGGCGACACGGCAACCGAATGGCATTACGTAATGGCGGCGACGCTGCTGGCGATGATTCCGCCGCTCGTCGTCGTGCTGGCGATGCAGCGCTGGTTCGTGCGCGGCCTCGTCGATTCAGAGAAATGACGGACAGCAAACCGGAGAGTTACGACGAATGGCTGCGCTGAGCTTGAAGGCCGTCAGGAAATCCTATGACGGCAAGCAGAACGTGTTGCACGGAATCGACGTCGAAATCGCCGACGGCGAATTCATCGTGCTGGTCGGGCCGTCCGGCTGCGGCAAGTCGACGCTGCTGCGGATGATCGCGGGGCTCGAGAGTGTGACGGACGGCGAGATCGCGATCGGCGAGCGGGTGGTCAATACGCTCGAGCCGAAGGATCGCGATATCGCGATGGTGTTCCAGAACTATGCGCTGTACCCGCACATGACGGTCGCGCAGAACATGGGCTACGGGCTGAAGATCCGCGGCATCGAGCGTGCGACGATCGACGCGCGCGTCGCCGCCGCCGCGAAGATCCTCGAGCTCGAGCCGCTGCTCGCGCGGCGCCCGCGCGAGCTGTCGGGCGGGCAGCGGCAGCGGGTCGCGATGGGGCGCGCGATCGTGCGCGAGCCGTCGGTCTTCCTGTTCGACGAACCGCTGTCGAACCTCGACGCGAAGCTGCGCGTGCAGATGCGGCTCGAGATCCAGCGATTGCATGCGCGGCTCGCGACGACGAGCGTCTACGTGACGCACGACCAGATCGAGGCGATGACGCTCGCGCAGCGCGTGATCGTGATGAACCGCGGCTACGCGGAGCAGATCGGCGCGCCGGTCGACGTGTACGAGAAACCGGCGACCATGTTCGTCGCGGGCTTCATCGGCTCGCCGGCGATGAACCTGGTGCAAGGGCGGCTGTCGGACGATGGCGCGACGTTCACGGTCGCGGGCGGCGGCCCCGCGCTCCCGGTCGCCGGCGTGCCCGGAATCGGCACGGAGATCGCGCCGGGGCGCGACTGGGTGCTCGGCGTGCGCCCGGAGCACATGACGCCGCAGCCGGGCGTGCCGCACGTCACGCTGCCGGTCGATTCGTGCGAGCTGCTCGGCGCGGACAATCTCGCGCACGGCCGCTGGGGCGCGCACGACGTCGCGGTGCGCCTGCCGCACGCGGACCGCCCGGCGCGCGGCACGGCGCTCGGCGTTGCGCTGCCCGCACACCGGCTGCATTTCTTCGATCCCGAGACCGGCAAGCGCGCCGGCTAGGCACGTTCGCGAGCCCGTTATTAGCGGGAACAGGCCCTAACCCAATCGACAGGTGTCCCGATGACTTCCCACGCTGCCTGGCCGTATCCGCGCGTCGTCGCCCATCGCGGCGGCGGCACGCTCGCGCCGGAGAATACCCTCGCTGCGCTCGACGAAGGCGCACGGCGCGGCCACCGGATTGTCGAGTTCGACGCGAAGCTGTCGGTGGACGACGTGACGTTCCTGCTGCACGACGACACGGTCGACCGGACCTCGAACGGCCACGGGCCGGCGGCGCGGATGCGCTATGCGGAACTCGCGGCGCTCGACGCGGGCAGCTGGTTCGATGCGCGCTTCGCAGGCGAGCGGATGCCGACGCTCGAAGCGGCGGCGGCACGCTGCATCGCGCACGGGCTCGCGGTGAACATCGAGATCAAGCCGTGCCCCGGGCGCGAGCGCGAGACGGGACGGCGCGTGGCCGCGGACGCGGCAGTCCACTGGCGCGACGCCGCGGTGCCGCCGCTGCTGTCGTCGTTTTCGTTCGATGCACTGCAGCACGCGCGCGAGGCCGCGCCCGAGCTGCCGCGCGGGATGCTGTACGAAACCGTGCCGGACGACTGGCGCGCGCAGGTGGTCGACGCGCTCGACTGCGTGTCGCTGCACGCGGACCATCGATCGCTCGACGAGCCGCTGGTGCATGCGGTCAAGGCGGCCGGCCTGCGGATCCTCGTCTATACCGTCAACGACCTCGCGCGGGCCCGGCAACTCGTGCGGTGGGGTGTCGACGCGATCTGCACGGACCGCATCGACCTGATCGGGCCGCATGCGCTGGATGCAATCGGCTAGCGCCCGCGATTGGCGGAAACAGGCCCTGAAGCGGGCCTGACGCGTAAAAATCGACGCCCCGGCGGGTTTCCGTCCGGGGCGTTTTGCATCGTGGCGCGTTACGCGAGGAAAATTCCGCTACAAATTGCAGCGGGATTAACCATTCCCCAAATATTCGACTACGCTTAGAAGCGGTAGCCGACGTTCAGGTACGTGACGATCGGGTTGAGGTTGATCTTGGCCTTCGACGTTTCGGTCAGCGTGCCGACCGGGGTCCGGCGGGCCGTCGTGAACGTCGCGGTGACGCTGACCGGGACGTACGAGATCGACAGGCCGGCGAACCAGTGGTCGGTGAAGTTGTACGTGAAGCCGGCGTTGAAGACGGGCGCCCACTGGTTGCTGGTCGTCGCGCTGGTCGGGCCGCCGAGCACACCGTTCTCGAACGCGCCGTTCGTGAGCTTCGCGCCGGTGAACCAGACGTAGGTCGCGCCGACGCCGACGTACGGCCGGAACTTGGCGTTGGCTGCGTTGAAGTGGTAGCGCAGCAACAGCGCCGGGCTCCACTGGTATGCGGTGCCGAGCTTGCCGAAGCTTTCGAACTGACCCTTGCCGTTGATGTCGAACTTCGGCGGGATCCCGACGACAAACTCGGTGGAGATGTGGTCGGTGATGAAGTAGCCGGCCGCGAGGCCAAGCGTGTCGGCGTCGCTGATGCCGGCGCCGGTATTGGGAATGGACTGGTTGATGGGCGTGCCGCCGACTCCGTAGAGGAACAGCGGGTCGCTGCTGTCCTGCGGAGCAAAGTGGAACCACCCGGTGCTGACGTAAATGCTGCCTGCCGATTGCGCGTGTGCCGCACCGCCCGCAAACGTGAACGCGAGCGCAGCGGCCCCCGTAATGGCCAGTTTTCGTTTCATTGTGTCTCCTCCGATCTAAGGCGTGCTCATTATGACGACTGCGTTTAAAACCAAACAAGCTCGTAAGTTAGAGTTTTCTCCCTAGGTTTTCGCACGACCGTACGCTTCAGCGCGCCGCGGGCGAGGATTCTACGCAAGTGCGCGCAATCGGACCTTCGGGTATTTCCTAACGCGATCAAACGGACATTCAGCATGGCACGGTTAGCACGACTCTACGTTCCCGACCAGCCGCAGCACGTGATACTGCGCGGCCTGGATCAGCAACCCGCGTTCGTCGACGACCAGGATTACGAACTCTTCATCGATTGTCTGAAGGCCGCGGCGCGCGATCATCACCTGGCGGTGCACGCGTACGTGCTGCTGCCGCGCCAGGTGCAGCTTCTCGTGACGCCGAGCGACGAGGCCAGCTTGCCGAAAGCGATGCAGGCGGTCGGACGTCGTTACGTCGCCCATTTCAACCGGCGCTATTCGCGGCGCGGCACCCTGTGGGAAGGCCGCTATCGCGCGACCGTGATCGAAGGCGAGCGGTATTTCCTGCTCGCGAGCCGCGTGGTCGAGATGAGCCCGGTGCGCGCGCAGCTCGTTGCGGCGCCGGACGCCTATCGCTGGTCGAGCTACCGGCATCACGTCGGGCTCACGGTCGACAGCCTGATCACCGACCATCCGCTCTACTGGGCGCTCGGCAACACGCCGTTCGAACGCCAGCGCGCGTACAAGGAGCTGTGCGAGTCGCCGCTCGACGAGCGGCAGGCCGACCAGCTCCAGCAGGCGACGCTGAAGGGCTGGGTGCTCGGCGGCGACAACTACCGCGAATGGGCGGCGCGTACCGCGAACCGGCGCGTGTCGCCGTTGCCGCGCGGGCGCCCTCGCAAGGTGCGCGAGAACACGCCGCCGATCCAGCAGTAATCGCTGGCGGGCGGACCAGGAGGCGGTGCTGCGGGCGCCGCTTCTTTTTGCACCAAAATGATACGGCCCCAATAAAACGGCACCACATCGATGCATCTGTTTAATTGGGGTCTTATCAAGCGGTTTTTGTTGCTATTCCTTTGATTCGTCGCGTATATTCCGAATTCCGGTGGCCCGGGCGCAGCATGCCTGACCCACTGTCGGCCGCGCCGCCTCCTGCCTGGAAGCGGAATCGGCGGCAACAACAAAATGGTTCAACGGCCCTCGAGGCCCCTTTACGACGGTGTCCCCATGAACGACCACCAGCAGCCGCTCAACGCGGTGCCCGCCGCGCAAGGTCTGTATGACCCGCAAAACGAACACGACGCCTGCGGCGTCGGCTTCGTCGCTCACATCAAGGGCAAGAAGAGCCACGAGATCATCGAACAGGGTCTGAAGATCCTCGAGAATCTCGATCACCGCGGCGCGGTCGGTGCCGATCCGCTGATGGGCGACGGCGCGGGGATCCTGATCCAGATTCCGGATGCGTTCTACCGCGAGGAAATGGCGAAGCAGGGCGTGACGCTGCCGCCTGCCGGCGAGTACGGCGTGGGGATGATCTTCCTGCCGAAGGAAAACGCGTCGCGGATCGCGTGCGAGCAGGAACTCGAGCGCACGGTGAAGGCCGAGGGCCAGGTCGTGCTCGGCTGGCGCGACGTGCCGGTCGACCATGCGATGCCGATCTCGCCGACCGTGAAGGGGAGCGAGCCGCTGATCCGCCAGATCTTTATCGGCCGCGGCAAGGACATCATGGTGACGGATGCGCTCGAGCGTAAGCTCTACGTGATCCGCAAGACCGCGAGCCACCGTATCCAGGCGCTCAAGCTGAAGCACGGCAAGGAATACTTCGTGCCGTCGATGTCGGCGCGCACGGTCGTCTACAAGGGGCTGCTGCTCGCGGGCCAGGTCGGCGTGTACTACCGCGACCTGCAGGACGAGCGCGTCGTGTCGGCGCTCGCGCTCGTGCACCAGCGCTTCTCGACCAACACCTTCCCGGCGTGGGAACTCGCCCACCCGTACCGGATGATCGCGCACAACGGCGAGATCAACACCGTGAAGGGCAACGTCAACTGGCTGAACGCCCGCACCGGCGCGATCGCGTCGCACGTGCTCGGCGACGACCTGCCGAAGCTCTGGCCGCTGATCTACCCGGGCCAGTCGGACACCGCATCGTTCGACAACTGTCTCGAACTGCTCGTGATGGCGGGCTACCCGCTCGTGCACGCGGTGATGATGATGATCCCGGAAGCGTGGGAACAGCACACGCTGATGGACGAGAACCGCCGCGCGTTCTACGAATACCACGCCGCGATGATGGAGCCGTGGGATGGTCCCGCCGCGATCGCGTTCACCGACGGCCGCCAGATCGGCGCGACGCTCGACCGTAACGGCCTGCGCCCGGCGCGCTACATCGTGACCGACGACGACCTCGTGATCATGGCGTCGGAAGCCGGCACGCTGCCGATCCCCGAGTCGAAGATCGTCAAGAAGTGGCGTCTGCAGCCGGGCAAGATGTTCCTGATCGACATGGAACACGGCCGCATCATCGACGACAAGGAGCTCAAGGACAACCTCGCGAACGCGAAGCCGTACAAGAGCTGGATCGACGCCGTGCGCATCAAGCTCGACGAGATCGAGCCGAAGGCCGAGCAGGTCGCCGCAGGCCGCGCCGAGGGCGCCGCGCTGCTCGACCGCCAGCAGGCGTTCGGCTATACGCAGGAAGACCTGAAGTTCCTGATGGCGCCGATGGCGCAGCAGGGCGAGGAAGCGGTCGGCTCGATGGGCAACGACTCGCCGCTCGCGGTGATGTCGAACAAGAACAAGACGCTCTATCACTACTTCAAGCAGCTGTTCGCGCAGGTCACGAACCCGCCGATCGACCCGATCCGCGAGAACATGGTGATGTCGCTCGTGTCGTTCATCGGCCCGAAGCCGAACCTGCTCGACACGAACAACATCAACCCGCCGATGCGTCTCGAAGTGTCGCAGCCGGTGCTCGACTTCAAGGACATCGCGAAGATCCGCGCGATCGACCAGTACACGGGCGGCAAGTTCGGCGCGTACGAGCTGAGCATCTGCTACCCGGTCGCGTGGGGCAAGGAAGGCATCGAGGCGCGCCTCGCGTCGCTGTGCGCGGAAGCCGTCGACGCGGTGAAGTCGGGCTACAACATCCTGATCGTGTCGGACCGCAAGACCGACGCCGAGCACGTCGCGATTCCGGCGCTGCTGGCCACGTCGGCGATCCACACGCACCTCGTCCAGCAAGGGCTGCGCACGAGCACGGGCCTCGTCGTCGAGACGGGCTCGGCGCGTGAAACGCACCACTTCGCGCTGCTCGCGGGCTACGGCGCGGAAGCCGTGCACCCGTACCTCGCGATGGAAACGCTCGCGCAGATGGCCGAAGGCCTGAAGGGCGACCTGTCGCCGGAGAAGGCCGTCTACAACTTCACGAAGGCGGTCGGCAAGGGCCTGCAGAAGGTCATGTCGAAGATGGGCATCTCGACGTACATGTCGTACACGGGCGCGCAGATCTTCGAAGCGCTCGGCCTGTCGACCGACCTCGTCGAGAAGTACTTCAAGGGCACCGCGTCGAAGGTCGGCGGCATCGGCCTGTTCGAAGTCGCGGAAGAGGCGATCCGCCTGCACCGTGACGCGTTCGGCGACAACCCCGTCCTGCGCGACATGCTCGACGCGGGCGGCGAGTACGCGTACCGCGTGCGCGGCGAAGACCACATGTGGACGCCGGATTCGATCGCGAAGCTGCAGCACGCGACGCGCAGCAACTCGTACCAGACGTACAAGGAATACGCGCACCTGATCAACGATCAGACGAAGCGCCACATGACGTTCCGCGGCCTGTTCGAATTCAGGGTGTCGCCGGCGAAGGCGATTCCGATCGAACAAGTCGAGCCGGCGAAGGACATCGTCAAGCGCTTCGCGACGGGCGCGATGTCGCTCGGCTCGATCAGCACCGAGGCGCACGCGACGCTCGCGATCGCGATGAACCGGATCGGCGGCAAGTCGAACACCGGCGAGGGCGGCGAGGACGAGAAGCGCTATCGCAACGAACTGCGCGGCATTCCGATCAAGTCGGGCGAGACGCTCAAGTCGGTGATCGGCGACGAGATCGTCAGCGACATCGCGCTGAAGGACGGCGATTCGCTGCGCTCGAAGATCAAGCAGGTCGCGTCGGGCCGCTTCGGCGTGACGGCGGAATACCTCGCGTCGGCCGACCAGATCCAGATCAAGATGGCGCAGGGCGCGAAGCCGGGCGAAGGCGGCCAGCTGCCGGGCCACAAGGTGTCGGACTACATCGGCAAGCTGCGCTACTCGGTGCCGGGCGTCGGCCTGATCTCGCCGCCGCCGCACCACGACATCTACTCGATCGAGGATCTCGCGCAGCTGATCCACGACCTGAAGAACGTCAACCCGAGCTCGAGCATCTCGGTGAAGCTCGTGTCGGAAGTGGGCGTCGGCACGGTCGCGGCGGGTGTCGCGAAGGCGAAGGCCGATCACGTCGTGATCGCCGGCCATGACGGCGGCACCGGCGCATCGCCGCTGTCGTCGGTGAAGCACGCGGGCACGCCGTGGGAGCTCGGTCTCGCGGAAACGCAGCAGACGCTGGTGCTGAACCGCCTGCGCGGCCGCATCCGCGTGCAGGCCGACGGCCAGATGAAGACCGGCCGCGACGTCGTGATCGGCGCGCTGCTCGGCGCGGACGAATTCGGCTTCGCGACGGCGCCGCTCGTCGTCGAGGGCTGCATCATGATGCGCAAGTGCCACCTGAACACGTGCCCGGTCGGCGTCGCGACGCAGGACCCCGTGCTGCGCGCGAAGTTCTCGGGCCAGCCGGAACACGTCGTCAACTACTTCTTCTTCGTTGCCGAGGAAGTGCGCGAGATCATGGCGCAGCTCGGCATCGCGAAGTTCGACGACCTGATCGGCCGCGCCGACCTGCTGGATACCCGCAAGGGCGTCGAGCACTGGAAGGCGAAGGGTCTCGACTTCTCGCGCGTGTTCTACCAGCCGGAAGAGTGCGAGGACGTCGCGCCGCGTCACGTCGACGTGCAGGATCACGGCCTCGAGCGTGCGCTCGACCACGTGCTGATCGAGAAGGCGAAGGCCGCGATCGAGAAGGGCGAGCACGTGTCGTTCATCCAGCCGGTACGCAACGTGAACCGCACGGTCGGCGCGATGCTGTCGGGCGTGATCGCGAAGAAGCACGGCCACGACGGCCTCGCGGACGACGCGGTGCACATCCAGCTGAAGGGCACGGCGGGCCAGAGTTTCGGCGCGTTCCTCGCGAAGGGCGTGACGCTCGACCTCGTCGGCGACGGCAACGACTACGTCGGCAAGGGGCTGTCGGGCGGCCGGATCATCATCCGTCCGACCAACGACTTCCGCGGCAAGTCCGAGGAAAACATCATCTGCGGCAACACGGTGATGTACGGCGCGATCGAAGGCGAATCGTTCTTCCGCGGCGTCGCGGGCGAGCGCTTCTGCGTGCGCAACTCGGGCGCGACGGCGGTCGTCGAGGGCACCGGCGATCACGGCTGCGAATACATGACGGGCGGCACGGTCGTCGTGCTCGGCGAGACGGGCCGCAACTTCGCGGCCGGCATGTCGGGCGGCATCGCATACGTGTACGACCCGGACGGCACGTTCGTGGCGAAGTGCAACAAGTCGATGGTCGCGCTCGATCCGGTGCTGCAGCAGGCCGAACAGGAGCGCACGGTCGACCGCGCGCTCTGGCATGCGGGCACGACGGACGAAGCGCTGCTCAAGGGGCTCGTCGAGCGTCATTTCCAGTTCACCGGTTCGCCGCGCGCGAAATCGCTGCTGGAAAACTGGGACGCGGCGCGCCGCCAGTTCGTGAAGGTGTTCCCGCACGAATACAAGCGCGCGCTGGGCGAGATCGGTGCGAAGAAGGCGGCGAAGGAAGAACTGGCCGCCTGAGCGACGAACGACTTAGCAGAGGCCGCGCGCGCATGAATGCGGCGCGCGGCTCCCCCACCCGATACACGTAATCAGAAGAGCACCTTATGGGCAAGGCAACCGGTTTTCTGGAGTTCGAACGCCGCCACGAGGCGTACGAAGCACCGCTCACGCGCGTGAAGCACTACAAGGAATTCGTCGCGGCGCTGTCCGACGCGGACGCGAAGGTCCAGGGCGCGCGCTGCATGGACTGCGGCATCCCGTTCTGCAACAACGGCTGTCCGGTCAACAACGTCATCCCGGACTTCAACGACCTGGTGTATCGCCAGGACTGGCGTCAGGCGATCGAGGTCCTGCATTCGACCAACAACTTCCCGGAGTTCACGGGCCGCATCTGCCCGGCGCCGTGCGAAGCCGCGTGCACGCTCGGGATCAACGATGACCCGGTCGGCATCAAGTCGATCGAGCACGCGATCATCGACAAGGCCTGGGCCGAAGGCTGGGTCGAGCCGCAGCCGGCCGCGCACAAGACGGGCAAGAAGGTCGCCGTCGTCGGCTCCGGCCCTGCCGGCCTCGCCGCCGCGCAGCAGCTCGCGCGCGCGGGCCACGACGTGACGGTGTTCGAGAAGAGCGACCGGATCGGCGGCTTGCTGCGCTACGGGATCCCCGATTTCAAGCTCGAGAAGTGGCTGATCGACCGCCGCATGCGCCAGATGGAAGCGGAAGGCGTGACGTTCCGCACCAGCGTGTTCATCGGCAAGGACGCGCTGCCGGATTCGATCGGCAACATGGCGAAGGAAACGATCTCGCCGGCGACGCTCAAGGAAGAATTCGACGCCGTGGTGATCGCTGGCGGCTCGGAGACGCCGCGCGACCTGCCGGTGCCGGGCCGCGAGCTGGCCGGCATCCACTACGCAATGGACTTCCTGCCGCAGCAGAACCGCGTGAACGCCGGCGACAAGCTCGTCGACCAGCTGCTCGCGAAGGGCAAGCACGTCGTCGTGATCGGCGGCGGCGACACGGGTTCGGACTGCGTCGGCACGTCGAACCGTCACGGCGCGAAGGGCGTCACGCAGTTCGAGCTGCTGCCGCAGCCGCCGGAAGAGGAAAACAAGCCGCTCGTGTGGCCATACTGGCCGATCAAGCTGCGCACGTCGTCGTCGCACGAGGAGGGCTGCGAGCGCGACTGGGCGGTCGCGACGAAGCGCTTCGAAGGCAAGAACGGCAAGGTTGAGAAGCTGATCGCCGCGCGCGTCGAGTGGAAGGACGGCAAGATGCAGGAAGTGCCGGGCTCGGAGTTCGAGATGAAGGCCGATCTCGTGCTGCTCGCGATGGGCTTCACGCAGCCGGCCGCGCCGGTGCTCGAGGCGTTCGGCATCGACAAGGATGCGCGCGGCAATGCGCGTGCGGCGACCGAAGGCGACCGCGCGTACTACACGTCGGTCGACAAGGTGTTCGCGGCCGGCGACATGCGCCGCGGCCAGTCGCTCGTCGTGTGGGCGATCCGCGAAGGCCGCCAGTGCGCGCGGTCGGTCGATGCGTACCTGATGGGGCATTCGGAACTGCCGCGGTAAGCGCCGCGCGCGGGTTCGCGTGAAAGCCGGGTGTCCGCAAGGGCGCCCGGCTTTTTTTGTGGGCTGCGGTGACCCACGGTCACGCGCGCGTGTTTGTCCCTGAGCGTCCGCCCAGCTTTCCCTCTCCCTCCCGTCGCGCCGCTTTTGTCGCGGACGTCGCCTAATCTGAAGACATTCGGCGCCGATTTTCCGTCATCCTTGATTCCTTTCGTTTTGTAATAATCCTTGCGAACTGTCATATCATGTCGCCCTCCGGGCCGCGCAACGTGGCCGACATGACTGACCCCATTTAAAAGGACACTGGATGGAAGCACTCGTGCAAGGGCTGATCGACGCCGTCAACGGCGTGTTGTGGAACTACGTGCTGATCGCGCTGCTGCTCGGCGTGGGCGCGTGGTTCACGCTGCGGTTCCGGATGATCCAGCTGAAGGCGCTGTTGCTCAGCATGCGTCTCGTCGGCAGCAAGGGCGAGCCGGGCAGCATCTCGTCGTTCCAGGCGTTCGCGACCGGGCTCGCGAGCCGCGTCGGCACCGGCAACATCGCCGGTGTCGCGGTCGCGCTGACGGTCGGCGGGCCCGGCGCGATCTTCTGGATGTGGATGACGGCGCTTGTCGGGATGTCGTCCGCGTTCGTCGAGGCGACGCTCGCGCAGATCTTCAAGGTCTCGCATCCGGACGGCACGTATCGCGGCGGCCCTGCGTACTATATCCAGACGGGCCTGCGCTCGCGCGGCTTCGGCGTGCTGTTCTCGCTGTCGCTGATCCTCGCGTTCGGCTTCGTGTTCAACGCGGTGCAGGCGAATGCGATCGCCGACGCGTTCCACACGTCGTTCGGCTGGAGCCGCGCGGCGGTCGGCCTCGGCCTCGTGCTGCTGACCGCGCCGATCATCTTCGGCGGGATCCGCCGGATCGCGACGGTCGCGCAGGTGATCGTGCCGCTGATGGCGATCGGCTACCTCGCGCTCGCGGTCTACGCGGTCGCGACGCACGTCGCGCTGGTGCCGGACGTGATCGCACTGATCGTGAAGAGCGCGTTCGGCCTCGAGCAGGCGGCGGGCGGCCTGACCGGCTATGCGGTCAGCCAGGCGGTCGCGATCGGCGTGAAGCGCGGGCTGTTCTCGAACGAAGCCGGCATGGGCAGCGCGCCGAACGCGGCTGCGACGGCCAGCACCCGGCATCCGGTCACGCAGGGGCTGATCCAGATGCTCGGCGTGTTCGTCGACACGATCGTGATCTGCAGCGCGACCGCGTTCGTGATCCTGCTGTCCGGCCAGTACGAGATCGGCGCCGGGATGGAAGGCGCGGCGCTCACGCAGCGCGCGATCTCCAGCCATGTCGGCGAATGGGGCGGCACCTACATGGCGGTCGCGATCTTCTTCCTCGCGTTCTCGTCGGTGATCGGCAACTATGCGTATGCGGAAGGCAACGTCGAGTTCATCACGAAGCGGCGCGGGATGCTGCCGCTGTTCCGCATCGCGGTGCTCGCGATGGTGATGTTCGGCAGCGTCGGCCAGCTTCCGCTCGTGTGGGCGATGGCCGACACGAGCATGGGCCTGATGGCGATCATCAACCTGATCGCGATCCTCGCGCTCGGCAAGTACGCGCACGCCGCATGGCGCGACTACCGCCGCCAGCGTGCGGAAGGCATCGCCGATCCGGTGTTCACGCGCAACACGATTCCCGAACTCGCGCGCGTGCTGCCGACCGACGTGTGGGGCGAGCACGGCCCGCTGCCGCAGCGTCCGGCGGCGGCGCTCGAAACCGGGGCCGCGCCCGGCGTCGCGGTGCGCTGACCATGGACGCGGACCGGCTCCGTGCATTCGTCGCACTGATGCCCGATGCGGCATCACGCGACGCGTTGCACGCGTTGCCGGTCACGCGCGGCGCGCGCCACACGCAGCCCGCGCAGCTTCACGTGACGCTCGCGTTTCTCGGCGCGATCGAGCGCGGCGCATGCGATGCGCTGGCCGTGCGGCTACCCGTGCTGGCGGCCGCGCATGCGTTGCCGCTGCAGCAGGTCGAGCGGCTCGCGTGGTGGCCAAGCCTGCCGAAGGCGCGCCTGATCGTCGCGGAACTGGGCGCGGAACCGGCGCTGATCGCGCTGAACGACGCGCTCGTCGCGGCGTTGCAGGACATCGGGATGCCGACCGATCGCCGGCCGTTCCGGCCGCACGTGACGCTCGCGCGACTGCCGCACTACGCGGTCGGCCAGCCGGCGCACGGCGGCGCGTTGCACGCGCCGGTCGCGCTGCGTTTCGATGCGCTCACGCTGTTCGAGAGCCATTTGTCGCACGACGGGGTGTCGCACCGGCCGATCGTGTCGGCGTCGATTGCGCTGGAGGAGACGGGAGGAGGGGAGCCGGGGCCGGCGCAAGCGTGAACGGGCCCGGTGGCCAGCGCAAACCCGCGAACGGGGTGCGCCGGTGCGGACGGCGGCCGGGACGCTCGACGCGCTCCGGCCGCCGATTCGCAGGCGTTACGCGGCGACCCTGTCGTTGTCGCTCACGCGCTCGACGTTGATCGTGCCGCCGTGGTACACAGCGAGCGCTTCGCGATGCGCGATGCTGACGATCGCGGCCTGCGGCAGGCGCTCGTTGAACAGGTGATAGAGGCGCGCTTCGTTGTCCGCGTCGAGCGCGCTCGTCGCTTCGTCGAGGAACAGGAAGTCGGGCTTGTGCAGCAGCACGCGTGCGCCGGCGAGACGCTGCTGTTCGCCCGGCGACAGCACGCGGGTCCAGTGCGCGGTCTCGCCGAGCCGGTCCGCGTAGTCCTCGAGCCGGCACGCACGCAGCGCGTCGCGGCACGCGTCGTCGCTGAACGTGTCGGCGGTGGCAGGGTAGGTGAGCGCGGCCTTCAGCGTGCCGATCGGCAGATAGCTCGTCTGCGGCACGAACATCATCCGCGCGCCGACCGGCGCGTCGATCGCGCCGTCGCCGAACGGCCACAGGCCTGCGAGCGCACGCATGAACGTGCTCTTGCCCGAACCCGACTTGCCGATCACGAGCCAGCGCGAACCGGGCTCGATCGTGACGGTGCCGATGTCCGCGAGCGCATTGCCGTTCGGCAGCGCGAGCTTCAGCGACGACGTCGACAGCTGCTCGGAATCGACGTAATGCAGGTTGATGCCGCCGTGCTCGGTGGCGGGCGACACGCTTTCCTTCAGGTGCGACGCGCCCATCACGCGCTTGAATTCGCGCAGACGGTTGACCGTCGCGCGCCATTCGACGAGGGTGCTGTAACTGTTGATGAACCAGGAGAACGAGTCGCTGACGGTGTTGAACGCGGACGAGATCTGCATCAGCACGCCGAACGAGAACGCCCCCGCGAAGTAGCGTGGTGCGGCGACGACGAGCGGGAAGATGATCGCGATCTGGCCGTAGAAGCTCAGCACGAACGTGAGCCGCTTCGTGTACTTCATCACGCGCCACCAGTTGTCGCGGATCCGCATGAACAGGTTGTGCGCGTTGCCGTTTTCGGTGTTCTCGCCGTCGTAGAACGCGATCTGCTCGGCGTTCTCGCGCACGCGGATCAGCCCGAAGCGGAAATCCGCCTCGACGCGCTGCTGCTGATAGTTGATCGACACGAGCGGATGGCCGACCTTCTGGATGATCAGCGAGCCGACCACCGCGTACAGCGCGGCCGCCCACACCATGTAGCCGGGGATCGCGATCGGCGTGCCGCCGAGCGTGAACGTCAGCGCGCCCGCGAGCGACCACAGGATCGTGATGAACGACACGAGCGTGACGACCGTCGACAGCAGGTCGAGCGACAGCGACAGCGTGGTCGTCGCGAACGACTGCAGGTCGTCGGTGATCCGCTGGTCGGGGTTGTCGGCGAGGCGATCGCGTTCGATCCGGTAGAACGCGCGGTCGCCGAGCCACTGGCCGAGAAAGCGCTCGGTGAGCCACTGGCGCCAGCGGAAGCCGAGCATCTGCCGCAGGTAGCGGCCGTACACGGCGAGGATGATGAAGCCGAACGCGAGCGCCGAGAACTGCATCAGCAGGTTCGGGAAATCGTGGACGTCCTTCGATTGCAGCGCGTTGTAGAACTCCGCATTCCACTTGTTGAGCCGCACGTTGATCCAGACGACGCAGAGGTTGATCGCGATGATCGTCGCGAGCAGTCCCCATGCGATCTTCCACTCGGACGAGACCCAGTAGGGCTTGATGAGGCTCCACGCGGATACCGGGCGCTCGTCCTGCGGCATGTCGTGGGCGGTGTGGGTCGATTGGGTCATGTGCTTCCTGATGAGTAGCCGGCGCGCGCCGGGTGGGGCAGGGCGCGCGCCGCGAAACGGCATGCCGGGAAAAGTGCCGCCTGGGTGCCGGCTGGCGCGGGTGTTCCGGATGGTGACCCGCGCATCTTAAACGGCCCTTAATGTTCCTGGACGGTCCTTCACGGCCGGCGGTGACACGGCCGCCGGCGTGCGATTGCGCGCCGGCCTGCGGGCATTGTGCCAGACCGGCGCGCGGCATCGGTGAAATTGCCGACCGGGGACAGTTTGCGGCGCTTTCCGCTTTTATGGTCTAATGGCCGTCGACGAAACAGGGGTGCTTCGTGCGCGGCCGGCAGAAGGTTCGGGCGGCGCGGCGAGGCTGAGAGAGACCCTTTGCACCCGATCCGGGTAATACCGGCGCGGGAAGTTTCCGATCCCGCCGGGCCGTGCTGGCTGCCTCCCCATTGCCAGCGCCCTGTCCCGCCCGGCCGGCCTTTGCTGCCGGTTTCGTCCTTTTGGGTACGCGCATTGCGCGTTACGGAAGGATGCGATGACCGTTCAATCTTCAGTCTTTTGTTTCGCCCCGCGTGCATTCGCACGGGCTCGCGCACGTGCGTCCGCACGTCACGCACGCGTGTTCCGCGAGGAGGGCGCGCGATGACCGCCATGAACTCACGGCCGGATTTCGCGGTGCTGGGCGGCGGCCTCGTCGGCCGCCTGATCGCATGGCGGCTCGCCGGCGACGGGCACCGCGTCGCGCTGTACGAGCGCGGCGGCCCCGATGGCGAGCAGTCGGCCGCCTGGATCGCGGCCGCGATGCTCGCGCCGCTCGCCGAGGCGGCCAGCGCCGAGCTGCTGATCACCGAGCTGGGCGCCGCGTCGCTCGCGCGGTGGCCGCAGTGGCTCGCCGAGCTGCCCGAACCGGTGTTCTTCCAGCATCACGGCACGCTGGTCGTCTGGCATCACGCGGATCGCGCCGAGGCGCCGCTGTTCGAGCGACGCGTGCGCGCGAACGCGCCGGCCGAGTTGCTCGACGGCGGCTTCGTCACGCTCGCGGGCGCGCAGGTCGATGCGGCCGAACCCGCGCTGGCGGGCCGCTTCGCGCGCGGGCTGCTGCTGCCGCGCGAAGGCCAGCTCGACAATCGCCAGGCGCTGCGCGCGCTTGCCGCGGGCCTCGCCGAGCGCGGCGTCGACACGCACTGGCACGTCGCGATCGACGCGCACAACCGGCCCGACGCACACTTCACGATCGACTGCCGCGGGCTCGGCGCGAAGCCGGTGCTGCCCGCGCTGCGCGGCATCCGCGGCGAGGTCGCGCGCGTGCACGCGCCCGGCATCGGCCTGACGCGGCCCGTGCGGCTGCTGCATCCGCGCTATCCGCTGTACATCGCGCCGAAGCAGGACGACCTGTACGTGATCGGCGCGACCGAAGTGGAGGGCGAGGACATGTCGCCCGTCAGCGTGCGTTCCGCGCTCGAGCTGCTGAGCGCCGCGTTCTCCGTGCATCCGGCGTTCGGCGAGGCGCGCATCCTCGAGCTGAATTCGCAGTGCCGGCCGACGCTGCCCGATCATCGTCCGGCGGTGATCTGGGACGGCGCGGCGACGCTTGCGGTCAACGGCCTGTACCGGCACGGCTTCATGATCGCGCCGGAAGTCGCGCATGCCGCGGTCGCGCTTGCCGAGGCCGCGCTCACCGGCACGCTCGGCGGCACGGATGCGTTCGCCGCGTGGCGCGGCGCGGCGCGCTGGCCGGATCTCCTTCATCACCGAGACGACGCGCGCCAGCCGGCCTGACGCGCGCCGCCTTCCCGAATTCGACGAAGCACGCCATGGATATCCAGATCAATCAACAGATGCTGACGCTGCCCGACGGCGCGACGGTTGCCGATGCGCTGAGCGCGTTCGGCGCGCGTCCGCCGTACGCGGTGGCGCTGAACGGCACGTTCGTCGCGCGCACGCAGCATGCGGCGCGCGCGCTCGCGGCGGGCGACAAGCTCGACGTCGTGCACCCCGTCGCGGGCGGCTGAGCGCCGCCGGTTCGTCCCCGCTCTTTCCAGGAACACGAGATGACGTCCCTCACTTCCGCCGATGCGCTGACGCTGTACGGCGAAACCTTTGCAAGCCGCGTGCTGCTCGGCACGTCGCGCTATCCGTCGCTGCAATCGCTGTCCGACTCGATCGCCGCCGCGCGGCCCGGGATGGTGACGGTCGCGCTGCGCCGCCAGATGTCGGGCGGCACCGCCGAGGCCGGCTTCTTCGACCTGCTCAAGCGCCACGCGGTGCCGCTCCTGCCGAACACGGCGGGCTGCCAGACCGTCGCCGAGGCGCTCACGACCGCGCACATGGCGCGCGAGGTGTTCGAGACCGACTGGATCAAGCTCGAGCTGATCGGCGACGACTACACGCTGCAGCCCGACCCGGTCGGCCTGATCGAGGCCGCCGCGCAGCTCGTCAAGGACGGCTTCAAGGTGCTGCCGTACTGCACCGAGGATCTCGTGATCGGCCGGCGCCTGCTCGACGTGGGCTGCGAGGCGCTGATGCCGTGGGGCGCGCCGATCGGCACCGGCAAGGGCGTCGTGAACCCGTACGGGCTGCGCGTGCTGCGCGAGCGGCTGCCGGACGTGCCGTTGATCGTCGACGCGGGGCTCGGCGTGCCGTCGCACGCGTGCCAGGTGATGGAGTGGGGCTTCGACGGCGTGCTGCTGAACACCGCGGTGTCGCAGGCGACCCATCCGGAGATCATGGCGCGCGCGTTCGCGCAGGGCGTCGACGCCGGCCGCGCGGCGTATCTCGCGGGGCCGATGGACGCGCGCGAAACCGCGCACGCGAGCACGCCCGTCGTCGGCATGCCGTTCTGGCACCAGGACGGGGGCTGCGCGTGAGCGCGGGGTTCGCCGCCGCATTCTGGCCGCCGGCCGACGAGCTCGCGGAAGCGGCCGAACGGATCCGCGCGCGGCTCGGCGACTGGCCGCGCGGCCCGGCAAGCTGGCGCCTGTGCGTCGCGCCGCCCGCCACGCTCGCCGACGGCGACGTGCTGATCGCGACGGCGGGCGACCACGCGGCGCGTGCGCTTGCATCGGCCGCGTCGCGGCCGGCGTCGCCCGACGTCGCGGTGATCGAGTACGGCGAACGCAGCGCGGTGCTGCATCGCGCGGGCGAGCGTCATGCGCTCGACGCCGCGCATCCGCTCGGGGACGACTGGATCCCCGCGCTGGCCGCGTTCGTCGATTGCGGCTTCGCGCCGCTCGATGCGCTGGTGCTCGCGCTCGCGTGGCGCGACGGCGACGAGACGGTGACCGATACCGTGACCGAGAGGCGCGCGGCCGACGCGTGGCCGGTCGACGCCGCGCGGTTCCCGCGCATCGCGGGGCTGCCGGCCGCGCCCGAGCCGGCGTTCCCGCCGTGTCCGGCGCAACTGGGGCTGTATCCGGTCGTGCCGAGCGCGGAATGGGTCGAACGGGTGCTCGACTGCGGTGTCCTCACCGTGCAGCTGCGCGTGAAAGACGCTGCGCCGGACGTGCTGCGTGCCGAAATCGGGCGTGCGGTCGCGGCAGGGCGCCGCCATCCGGATGCGCGCGTGTTCATCAACGATCACTGGCAGATCGCTGCAGATGCCGGTGCATACGGTGTACATCTGGGCCAGGAGGACCTCGAGACGGCCGATCTCGCCGCGATCGCGCGCGCGGGACTGCGGCTCGGACTGTCGAGCCACGGCTATTACGAAATGTTGCGCGCGCTGCACGTGCGTCCGAGCTATCTCGCGCTCGGGCCCGTATTTGCGACCCGGACCAAGGCGGTGGCCGCGCCGCCGCAGGGGCTTGCCCGGATCGCCCGCTACGCGGCCTTCGCGGGTGCGCAGGCGCCGCTCGTCGCGATCGGCGGGGTGGCGCAGGACACGCTGCCGGCCGTGCTCGCGACAGGCGTCGGCAGCGTCGCGGTGGTCAGCGCGGTGACGGGCGCGGACGACTATCGGGCTGCGCTTATTGCGTTGCAGCAAAATTTCGCCTGATAATTTGACAATGGTTGACCGGAGGGCCGCAGGCAGCGTCACGACATGATTCCAATGCAGGCCCTATAATTCGGCGTTCTGCGTAAAAGGACTGTCAGCTCCGTGAGCCCCTCCCCCACCGAGACACTGCTGGAACTCCGCGACGTCGATTTCGGTTACGGCGATCGCCTCGTGCTGTCGAACCTGAACCTGCGCTTCGCGCGCGGCCAGGTCGTCGCGGTCATGGGCGGCTCGGGCTGTGGCAAGACCACCGTGCTGCGCCTGATCGGCGGGCTCGTGCGGGCGCGCCGCGGCCAGGTGCTGTTCGACGGCGCGGACGTCGGCGCGCAGACGCGCGACGGCCTGTACGCGCTGCGCCGCAAAATGGGCATGCTGTTCCAGTTCGGCGCGCTCTTCACCGACATGTCGGTGTTCGAGAACGTCGCGTTCGCGCTGCGCGAGCATACCGACCTGCCCGAGGAGCTGATTCGCGATCTCGTGCTGATGAAGCTCAACGCGGTGGGCTTGCGCGGCGCGCGCGACCTGATGCCGTCCGAGGTGTCGGGCGGCATGGCGCGGCGCATCGCGCTCGCGCGGGCCATCGCGCTCGATCCGCAGCTGATCATGTACGACGAGCCGTTCGCGGGCCTCGACCCGATCTCGCTCGGCATCACGGCGAACCTGATCCGCACGCTGAACCAGGCGCTCGGCGCGACGTCGATCCTCGTCACGCACGACGTGCCGGAATCGTTCGCGATCGCCGACTACGTCTACTTCCTGGCCAACGGCGGCGTGCTCGCGCAGGGCACCCCCGACGAGCTGCGCGCATCGACCGATCCGAGCGTGCGCCAGTTCATCGACGGCGCGCCGGACGGCCCGTTCAAATTTCACTACACGAGCCCGCCGCTCGGCGCGGACTTCGGGCTCGGCGGAGGGCGCGCATGATCAGCGCGATCGGACGTTACGTCATCGGCGGCCTCGAACGCGCAGGCTACGGCACGCGCCTGTTCGTGCGCCTCGTGCTGGAATTCTTCCCGCTGCTGCGGCGGCCGCGGCTTGTCACGAAGCAGATCCACTTTCTCGGTAATTATTCGTTCGTGATCATTGCCGTGTCGGGGCTGTTCGTCGGCTTCGTGCTCGGCCTGCAGGGCTATTACACGCTGAACCGCTACGGATCCGAGCAGGCGCTCGGCCTGCTCGTCGCGCTGTCGCTCGTGCGCGAGCTCGGGCCCGTCGTCACGGCGCTGCTGTTCGCGGGCCGGGCGGGCACGTCGCTGACCGCCGAGATCGGCCTGATGAAGGCCGGCGAACAGCTCACCGCGCTCGAGATGATGGCCGTCGATCCGATCAAGACCGTGATCGCGCCGCGCATGTGGGCGGGGATCATCACGATGCCGCTCCTGGCCGCGATTTTCAGCGCGGTCGGCGTGCTCGGCGGCTACATCGTGGGCGTCGTGCTGATCGGCGTCGATCCGGGTGCGTTCTGGTCGCAGATGCAAGGCGGCGTCGAGGTCTGGGCCGACGTCGGCAACGGCGTGCTGAAGAGCATCGTGTTCGGGTTCGCCGTGACCTTCATTGCACTGTTTCAAGGGTACGAGGCGAAGCCCACGCCTGAAGGCGTGTCGCGCGCGACGACCAAGACGGTCGTGTTCGCGTCGCTCGCGGTACTCGGCCTCGATTTCCTGCTGACTGCGCTGATGTTCAGCTAAGCCTCAGCCAAGCCATATTTTGGGATGACGATGAAAAAGACTGCTCTCGACTTCTGGGTCGGCCTGTTCGTGGTGGTGGGCTTCCTCGCGGTGCTGTTCCTCGCGCTGAAGGTCGGCAACATGAGCTCGCTGTCGTTTCAGCCGACCTATGCGGTGAAGATGAAATTCGACAACATCGGCGGCCTGAAGCCGCGCGCGGCGGTGAAGAGCGCGGGCGTCGTGGTCGGCCGCGTGAAGGCGATCGGCTTCGATTCGAACACCTACCAGGCGCTCGTGACGATCGATCTCGACAACCAGTACCAGTTTCCGAAGGATTCGTCCGCGAAGATCCTGACGTCGGGCCTGCTCGGCGAACAGTACATCGGCCTCGATCCGGGCGGCGATTCCGAGATGCTGAAGGCGGGCGACACGATCACGATGACCCAGTCGGCGATCGTGCTCGAGAACCTGATCGGCCAGTTCCTGTACAGCAAGGCAGCGGACGCGGGCGGCTCGAAGCCGGCTTCCGGCGCGGCCGCCGTGCCCGCACCGGCGCCGGCGCCTGCCGCCGCGTCGGGCGCCGCTGCCCAATAACCACACGAGAGCATCCAAGAGGGTAACGATCATGCAGACGATTCGCATCAGGCACGCCGCGCTCGCGGTGGCAGCGGTGACTGCGCTCAGCGGCTGCGCCACCGTGCAGACGCCGACCAAGGGCGATCCGCTCGAAGGCTTCAACCGCACGATGTTCAAGTTCAACGACACCGTCGACACGTATGCGCTGAAGCCGGTCGCGAAGGGCTACCAGTACGTGGTGCCGCAGCCGGTGCGCGACAGCGTGACGAACGTGTTCTCGAACATCGGCGACCTCTACATCGCGGCGAACAACATCGTGCAGCTGCGGATCGCCGACGGCGTCGGCGACCTGATGCGCGTCGTGATCAACACGGTGTTCGGCGTCGGCGGCCTGTTCGACGTCGCGACGGTCGCGAAGCTGCCGAAGCACACGGCCGACTTCGGCGTCACGATGGGCCGCTATGGCATGCCCGCCGGCCCGTATCTCGTGCTGCCGCTGCTCGGGCCGAGCACGGTGCGCGACGCGGCGGGGCTCGGTGTCGACTACGTCGGCAATCCGCTCACCTATGTGAAGCCGGACAGCCTGAGCTGGGGCGTGTATGGCGTGAACCTGGTCAACACGCGCGCGAACCTGCTCGGTGCGGGCGACGTGCTGGAGGCGGCGGCGATCGACAAGTATTCGTTCGTGCGCAACGCGTACCTGCAGCGCCGGCAGATGCTGATCAGCAACGCGCGCGGCGAAGCGGGCGTGTCGTCGGGCAGCGAAGCGCTGCCGAAATACGAGCTGCCGGACGACGGAACGGCTGCGCCGGCAGCGACGGGGGCGGCAGCGCCGGCCGCAGCGTCCGCGCCGGCGGGTGCATCCGGCGCCGCAGCGCCGGCATCGGGGTCGGAAGCGGCCGGTGCGCCGAATCCGGGCAGCGAAACGTCCGTGCCGCCGATGCAGGTGACGCCGCCCGCGCCTGGCGGGCTGCGCTTCCCGAGCATCCGCCTGCATTGATCGGATTTACATACGTTACAGCCGGAAACGATTCAGTCGGTAGCAGCCGCGAACTTGCGCGTAAGCTACCGGCTCCAACCTCCGCATCGACTCATCCATGCAGGCCAATATTATGAAGAAACTGTTCCTGATCCCTGTTTTCGCGGCACTGTTCTCGTTTGGCAGTGCGGCACACGCGCAAGTCGACCAGACGAACCCGCAAGCGCTGATCAAGACGGCGACCCAGCAGGTTCTCGATGAAGTGAAGCAGCAGACGATCAAGCAGGGCGACACGAACCGCATCATCACGATCGTCAACAAGGACATCCTGCCGTACACCGATTTCCGCCGCACCACGCAGCTCGCGATGGGCCGCCACTGGCGCGAGGCGTCGCCGGCGCAGCAGCAGCAGGTGATGGAGCAGTTCAAGCTGCTGCTGATCCGCACGTATTCGGGCGCGATCGCGCAGTTGAAGCCGGACCAGCAGATCCAGTACCCGCCGTTCCGCGCGAGCCCGGACGACACCGATGTCGTGGTCCGCACGGTCGCGATGAACAACGGCCAGCCGGTCCAGATCGACTACCGTCTGTACAAGACGCAGCAGGGCTGGAAGGTGTATGACCTGAACGTGCTCGGCGCGTGGCTGATCCAGACGTACCAGCAGCAGTTCAACGAGAAGATCCAGCAAAGCGGCGTGGATGGCCTGATCCAGTTCCTCGCGCAGCGCAACCAGGAGCTTGCTGCCGGCAAGCAGGCATCGTGAGCGGCTTCGAAGCCGGCTCCTCGCTGACCCACGCGAGCGCGCAGGCCGCGCTCGCGGCGGGGCTCGCGCAGATCGGCGCGGGCGCGACCGCCGTCGACTGCGCGGCGCTGACGCAGTTCGACTCGTCCGCGCTCGCCGTGCTGCTCGCATGGCAACGTGCCGCGCGCTCGCGCGGCGCCACCCTCGACATCCTCAATCTCCCCCCGAAGCTCGAGAGCCTCGCGCAGGCGTACGGCGTCGACGCGCTCATCAGCGGGCGACATTGACGCTCACCCGCTGAACCCTGCCGGCCCGCTCCCGGGCGCCGGCCCCGGGTACCCGTCCCCCGTGTGCCCGTCCCACCCGCCGGTTTGCCCTATAATCAAGCGTTTTGCGGGGCCGCCGATCGTTGTCGGGCCCCCTTTTTCTTTCGCAGCAAGCACAGAATAGGCGTCGCGGCCGTTGCGCCGCGCACAGTCATGTCAGCCATAGAAATCCGTCACGTCAAGAAGCGCTACAAGTCGCTTCAGGCGCTCAAGGGCGTCAGCCTGTCGGTCGAAGAAGGCGAGTTCTTCGGTCTGCTCGGCCCGAACGGCGCGGGCAAGACCACGCTCATCAGCATCCTCGCCGGGCTTGCCCGGGCCGACGAAGGGAGCATCTCGGTGCGCGGCCACGACGTCGTCAAGGACTTCCGGGGTGCGCGCCGCGCGCTCGGCGTCGTGCCGCAGGAGCTCGTGTTCGATCCGTTCTTCACCGTGCGTGAAACGTTGCGGATCCAGTCCGGCTACTTCGGGCTGCGCCGCAACGACGACTGGATCGACGAGGTGATGGCCAATCTCGACCTGACCGAGAAGGCCGATGCGAACATGCGTGCGCTGTCGGGCGGGATGAAGCGCCGCGTGCTCGTCGCGCAGGCGCTCGTGCACCGGCCCCCCGTGATCGTGCTCGACGAGCCGACCGCCGGCGTCGACGTCGAGCTGCGCCAGACGCTGTGGAAATTCATCTCGCGCCTGAACCGCGAAGGTCACACGATCGTGCTGACCACCCACTACCTCGAGGAAGCCGAGTCGCTGTGCGACCGCATCGCGATGCTGCGCCGGGGCGAAGTGGTCGCGCTCGACCGCACCGACGCGCTGCTGCAACGCTTCGCGGGCCTGCAGCTGTACCTGCGCTTCGCGCTCGGTGCGCTGCCCGTCGAGCTGCGTGCGCTGGAATCCGATCCGGCCGCCCGCGCGCCCGGCGAACACCTGCTGCGGCTCGCGAACTACGACGAGGTCGAGCGGATCCTCGCGCAGTGCCGCGCCGCGGGCTGCACGTTCGACGAGATCGAGGTCCGCAAGGCCGACCTCGAGGATGTGTTCGTCCAGGTGATGAACGGGGCCGAGATGATCGAGGGGCTGGCATGAAACAACAGCCCCCACGCTCACTTCGTTCGCTGCCCCCCGAGGGGGCGCCCAGCACGCTTGGGGCGGCCCGGCGCGAGCTGGGCAGCGGTTTTCGGACGCTGTTCTACAAGGAAATCCTGCGTTTCTGGAAGGTGTCGTTCCAGACGGTGCTCGCGCCCGTCGTGACGGCGCTGCTGTACCTGACGATCTTCGGCCACGCGCTGACGGGCCGCGTCCAGGTGTATCCGGGCGTCGAGTACGTGAGCTTTCTCGTGCCGGGCCTGGTGATGATGAGCGTGCTGCAGAATGCGTTCGCGAACAGCTCGTCGTCGCTGATCCAGTCGAAGATCACCGGCAACCTCGTGTTCATGCTGCTGCCGCCGCTGTCGTACCGCGATTTCTACGGCGCGTACGTGCTCGCGTCCGTCGTGCGCGGGCTCGCGGTCGGCACGGGTGTGTTCGTCGTGACGGTGTGGTTCGTCCCGATGCAGTTCGCAGCGCCGGTGTTCATCCTCGCGTTCGCGCTGCTCGGCGCGGCGATCCTCGGCACGCTCGGCCTCATCGCCGGGATCTGGGCCGAGAAGTTCGACCAGCTCGCCGCGTTCCAGAACTTCCTGATCATGCCGCTGACGTTCCTGTCCGGCGTGTTCTACTCGACGCATTCGCTGCCGCCCGTGTGGCGCGAAATCTCGCGTCTCAACCCGTTTTTCTACATGATCGACGGCTTTCGCTACGGGTTCTTCGGCGCGTCCGACGTCAACCCGCTCGCGAGCCTCGCGATCGTCACCGGTTTCTTCGTGCTGCTCGCGCTCGTCGCGATGCGGCTGCTCGCGACCGGCTACAAACTGCGTCATTGATTTGAATCGGCCGCCGCTCGCGGCGCACGCCGCCCCGCCGGGGCGCGTCGTGACGCCGCGAGCGGGCTGGCACGTACCGACAGGAGCATCACCATGTTGCCGACTCCCGAACAGGTCAAGCAATACATCGCGGGCGGGCTCGCCTGCACGCATCTGGAAGTCGAAGGCGACGGCCAGCACTTCTTCGCGACGATCGTGTCGTCCGCCTTCGAGGGCAAGCGGCCGATCCAGCGGCACCAGCTCGTCTACGCGGCGCTCGGCGACCGCATGAAGCAGGAAATCCACGCGCTCAGCATGAAGACGCTGACGCCCGCCGAATGGCAGAACGCATAACCGGAAACACTGAGTGCAAGACACCGTCAACGAGCGCGACGCCGTCGAGAACGTCGCCACGGCACACCCGGCCGGCAATCGGGATTCGCAGGGACATGGGATGGACAAGCTCGTGATCGAAGGCGGCCGCCGGCTGTCGGGCGAGATCGTCGTGTCGGGTGCGAAGAACGCGGCGCTGCCGATTCTGTGCGCGGGCCTGCTCACGGCCGACCCGGTCCATCTCGACAACGTGCCGAACCTGAAGGACGTCCGCACCACGCTGAAGGTCCTGAACCAGATGGGCGTCAGAAGCGAGATGACGGGCAGCCACGTGCAGCTCGACGCGTCGCGCGTCGACAACCTCGTGGCGCCGTACGAACTCGTGAAGACGATGCGCGCGTCGATCCTCGTGCTCGGGCCGCTGCTCGCGCGCTTCGGCGAGGCAAAGGTGTCGCTGCCGGGCGGCTGCGCGATCGGCGCGCGGCCGGTCGACCAGCACATCAAGGGCCTGCAGGCGATGGGCGCCGAGATCAGCATCGAGCACGGCTTCATCGAGGCGCGCGCGAAGCGGCTGAAGGGCGCGCGCATCGTCACCGACATGATCACGGTGACGGGCACCGAGAACCTGCTGATGGCCGCGACGCTCGCCGACGGCGAGACGGTGATCGAGAACGCCGCACGCGAGCCGGAAGTGAGCGATCTCGCACACTTGCTCGTCGAAATGGGCGCGAAAATCGACGGCATCGGCACCGACCGGCTCGTGATCCAGGGCGTCGAGCGGCTGCACGGCGCGCGTCATTCGGTCATTCCGGACCGCATCGAGGCCGGCACGTTCCTGTGCGCGGTCGCGGCCGCGGGCGGCGACGTGACGCTGACGGGCGTGCGCCCGCACATCCTCGACGCGGTAATCGACAAGCTGCGCGAGGCCGGCGTGACGGTCGAGGAAGGCGATACCTGGCTGCGCGTGAAGATGGACCGCCGGCCGTCCGCGGTGACGATCCGCACGTCCGAATACCCGGCGTTCCCGACCGACATGCAGGCGCAGTTCATGGCGCTCAACACGGTTGCGACGGGCACCGCGCAGGTGGTCGAGACGATCTTCGAGAACCGCTTCATGCACGTGCAGGAGCTGAACCGGCTCGGCGCGAACATCACCGTCGACGGCAACACGGCGCTCGTGACGGGCGTCGACAAGCTGTCCGGCGCGAAGGTGATGGCGACCGACCTGCGCGCGTCCGCGAGCCTCGTGATCGCCGGCCTGCGTGCCGAAGGCGAGACGTTCGTCGACCGCATCTATCACCTCGACCGGGGTTACGACCGGATGGAAACCAAACTGACTGCTGTCGGCGCGAACGTGCGCCGCGTTTCCGGGAGCCAAGCATGAGCGCGCCGCTGACCCTCGCCCTGTCGAAGGGGCGGATTTTCGAGGAAACCATGCCGCTGCTCGCCGCGGCCGGCGTGCAGGTCGCCGAGGATCCGGAAACGTCGCGCAAGCTGATCCTGCCGACGACCGACCCGAACCTGCGCGTGATCATCGTGCGCGCGAGCGACGTGCCGACCTACGTCGAATACGGCGCGGCCGATTTCGGCGTGGCCGGCAAGGACGTGCTGCTCGAGCACGGCGGCTCGGGCCTGTACCAGCCGATCGACCTGAACATCGCGCGCTGCCGGCTGTCGGTCGCGGTGCCCGCGGGCTTCGATTACGCGAACGCGGTGCGCCAGGGCGCGCGCCTGCGCGTCGCGACGAAGTACGTCGAGACGGCGCGTGAACACTTTGCCGCGAAGGGCGTGCACGTCGACCTGATCAAGCTGTACGGCTCGATGGAGCTCGCGCCGCTCGTCGGCCTCGCGGACGCGATCGTCGACCTCGTCAGCTCGGGCGGCACGCTCCGGGCGAACAATCTGGTCGAGGTCGAGGAGATCATGCCGATCTCGTCGCGCCTCGTCGTGAACCAGGCTGCGCTGAAGTTGAAGCGCGCGGCGCTCCAGCCGATCCTCGACGCGTTCGAACGCGCGTCGCGCAACGGCGGGTAAGCGCATCACCGAAACGGAACTCCCCATGTCCATCACCATCCGCAAACTCGATTCGACGAGCCAGGGCTTCGACGCCGCGCTGCGTGCGGTGCTCGCGTTCGAAGCGAGCGAAGACGACGCGATCGAGCGCTCGGTCGCGCAGATCCTCGCCGACGTGAAGGCGCGCGGCGACGCCGCGGTGCTCGACTACACGAACCGCTTCGACCGGCTGAACGCGAACAGCGTCGCTGCGCTCGAGCTGCCGCAGGACGCGCTGCAGACGGCGCTCGACAGCCTCGAGCCGAAGGCCCGCGCCGCGCTCGAGGCGGCCGCGGCGCGCGTGCGCGCGTACCACGAGAAGCAGAAGATCGAGTGCGGCACGCATAGCTGGCAGTACACGGAAGCCGACGGCACGGTGCTCGGCCAGAAGGTCACGCCGCTCGACCGCGTCGGCCTGTACGTGCCGGGCGGCAAGGCGGCCTACCCGTCGTCGGTGCTGATGAACGCGATTCCGGCGCGCGTCGCGGGCGTCGGCGAGATCGTGATGGTGGTGCCGACCCCGGACGGCGTGAAGAACGACCTCGTGCTCGCCGCGGCGCTGCTCGGCGGCGTCGATCGCGTGTTCACGATCGGCGGCGCGCAGGCAGTCGCCGCGCTCGCGTACGGCACCGAGACCGTGCCGCCCGTCGACAAGATCTGCGGGCCCGGCAACGCGTACGTCGCGTCGGCGAAGCGCCGCGTGTTCGGCACGGTCGGCATCGACATGATCGCCGGGCCGTCGGAGATCCTCGTGCTGTGCGACGGCACGACCGATCCGAACTGGGTCGCGATGGACCTGTTCTCGCAGGCCGAGCACGACGAGCTCGCGCAGTCGATCCTGTTGTGCCCGGACGCGTCGTTCATCGAGCGCGTCGAGAAGGCGATCGACGAGCTGCTGCCGACGATGCCGCGCGAGGCCGTGATCCGTGCGTCGCTCGAAGGCCGCGGCGCGCTGATCAAGGTGCGCGACATGGCGGAAGCGTGCAGGATCGCGAACGACATCGCGCCCGAGCACCTCGAGATTTCGGCGCTGGAGCCGCAGCAGTGGGGCAAGCTGATCCGCCACGCGGGCGCGATCTTCCTCGGCCGCTATACGAGCGAGAGCCTCGGCGACTACTGCGCGGGCCCGAACCACGTGCTGCCGACGTCGCGCACCGCGCGCTTCTCGTCGCCGCTCGGCGTGTACGACTTCATCAAGCGTTCGAGCCTGATCGAAGTGAGCGCGGAAGGCGCGCAGACGCTCGGCGAGATCGCGTCCGAGCTTGCGTACGGCGAAGGGCTGCACGCGCATGCGAAGAGCGCCGAGTACCGGATGAAGGGGACCGCCGACCGCCAGAACTGAGCGTTCGGCGCTCTGTACGGGACTCGGGCAGGCGCTGAAGCGCCAGCCCGGGTACGCGCAGGAGACGAAGGGCAGGGTGGCAGCCGCCGCCTTGCCGGCCAATTGATGCCGGTGCGACGCACGCCGGCTTGCAGACCATGACGACGCCACAAGACATCATTCGCCAGGACGTGCTCGCGATGACGAGCTACCCGGTACCGGACGCGAGCGGGTTCGTGAAGCTCGACGCGATGGAGAACCCGTACTCGCTGCCGGCGCCGCTCGCGGCGGCCCTCGGCGAGCGGCTCGCGCAGGTCGCGCTGAACCGTTATCCGGCGCCGCGCCCGGCCGCGCTGCTTGACAAGCTGCGTCGCGCGATGGGCGTGCCGGCCGCCTGCGACGTGCTGCTCGGCAACGGCTCCGACGAAATCATCAGCATGATGTCGGTCGCATGCGCGAAGCCGGGCGCGAAGGTGCTCGCGCCGGTGCCGGGCTTCGTGATGTACGAGCTGTCGGCGAAATTCGCGCAGCTCGAGTTCGTCGGCGTGCCGCTCGCGGCCGACCTGACGCTCGACGTCGACGCGATGCTCGCGGCGATCGCCGAGCACCGTCCGGCGCTCGTCTATCTCGCCTACCCGAACAACCCGACCGGCACGCTTTACGACGAAGCGGGCATCGAGCGGATCATCGCGGCCGCGCAGCACAGCCTGATCGTGATCGACGAGGCGTACCAGCCGTTCGCCGAGCGTTCGTGGCTGCCGCGCGCAGCGGAGTTCGACAACGTCGTCGTGATGCGCACGGTGTCGAAGCTCGGCCTCGCCGGCATCCGCCTCGGCTATCTCGCCGGGCTGCCGGCGTGGCTCGCCGAATTCGACAAGGTGCGCCCGCCGTACAACATCAACGTGCTCACGCAGGCGAGCGCCGATTTCCTGCTCGACCACCTCGACGTGCTCGACGCGCAGGCGTCCGAACTGCGCGCCGAACGCGCGCGCCTCGCGCTGGCGGTGGCCGCGCTGCCGGGCACGACGGTGTTCCCGAGCGCCGGCAATTTCCTGCTGGTGCGCGTGCCGGACGCGGCCGCCGTGTTCGATGCGCTGCTCACCGAGCGGGTGCTCGTCAAAAACGTGAGTAAAATGCACCCATTGCTGGCCGAATGCGTGCGGCTGACCGTCGGTTCTCCCGACGAAAACGCCCGCCTCGTGGCCGCATTGAAACTCGCGCTGCCCGGCAAGGCCTGAGGGCGCGGCGGCGCGCGACGATCAATCCCCATTTACATCAGACTCATTCAAGGAATTGCCATGCGTGTGGCGGAAGTCGTTCGCAATACCAGCGAAACGCAGATCCGTGTGAAGCTCAATCTCGACGGCACGGGCCAGCAGAAGCTGGCCACCGGCGTGCCGTTCCTCGATCACATGCTCGACCAGATTGCCCGACACGGCCTGTTCGATCTCGATGTCGAGGCGCACGGCGACACGCATATCGACGACCACCACACGGTCGAGGACGTCGGCATCACGCTCGGTCAGGCGGTCGCGAAGGCGATCGGCGACAAGAAGGGCATTCGCCGCTACGGCCATTCGTACGTGCCGCTCGACGAGGCGCTGTCGCGCGTCGTGATCGACTTCTCGGGCCGGCCGGGTCTCGAATTCCACGTGCCGTTCACACGCGCGCGGATCGGCACGTTCGACGTGGACCTGTCGATCGAGTTCTTCCGCGGCTTCGTGAACCACGCGGGCGTCACGCTGCACATCGACAACCTGCGCGGGATCAACGCGCACCACCAGCTCGAGACGGTGTTCAAGGCCTTCGGCCGCGCGTTGCGGATGGCGGTGGAGCTCGACGAACGCGCGGCGGGGCAGATCCCGTCGACGAAGGGCAGCCTCTGACCATCTGACCGGACGAAACGCACACGACAACCTCACGGCTTCGGCGCATGGCGCCGGCTTGCGATGGATCTGCTCAAATCGTTCATTTCGCTGCTCGCGCTGATCAACCCGGTCGGCGCGGTGCCGTTCTTCCTGAGCCTGACGGCGCAGCAGACGGACGACGAGCGGCGCCGCACGATCCGGATTGCGTCGGTGTCGGTGTTCTGCGTGATCACGGTGACGACGCTGCTCGGGCAGCAGATCATCGACTTCTTCGGCATCTCGGTCGGCTCGCTCGAGGTGGGCGGCGGGATCATCATGCTGCTGATGGCGATCAGCATGCTGAACGCGCAGGCCGGCAACACGCGCTCGACGCCGGAGGAGCGCCACGAAGCCGAACAGAAGGACAACATCGCGGTGGTGCCGCTCGCGATCCCGCTGCTCACGGGCCCCGGCTCGATCAGCACGGTGATCATCTATGCGGCGAACTCGCGTCACTGGTATGACCGGGTGGGGCTGGTCGCGATCGGCGCGGTCCTTGCCTGCCTGTGTTTCTTCGCGATGCGGCTCGCCGAGCCGATCGCGAACTGGATCGGCCGCACCGGCATCAACATCGCCACGCGGCTGATGGGTCTGATGCTGTCGGCGCTGGCGGTGGAATTCATCGTCAACGGACTGAGGGCGTTACTGCCTGCACTGAGATGAAAACTTCGATTGCGATTGTGGATTATGGGATGGGCAACCTGCGCTCGGTCGCGCAGGCGCTCAAGCAGGCCGAACCGGCCGCCGACGTGGCGATCGTCGACACGCCGGCCGCGATCCGCGCGGCCGACCGCGTCGTGCTGCCCGGCCAGGGCGCGATGCCGGACTGCATGCGCTGCCTCGGCGAATCGGGCCTGCAGGAGGCGGTGATCGAGGCGTCGCGCACGAAGCCGCTGCTCGGCGTGTGCGTCGGCGAGCAGATGCTGTTCGACTGGAGCGCCGAAGGCGATACGAACGGCCTCGGGCTGCTGCCCGGCAAGGTCGTGCGCTTCGAGCTCGACGGCCAGCTGCAGGACGACGGCTCGCGCTTCAAGGTCCCGCAGATGGGCTGGAACCGCGTGCGCCAGTCGCAGCCGCACGCGCTGTGGGACGGCGTGCCGGACGACGCGTATTTCTACTTCGTGCACAGCTATTACGTGAGCCCGGCCAACCCGGCGCACACGGTCGGCGAGACGGTCTACGGTGCGCCGTTTACGTCCGCGGTCGCGCGGGACAACCTCTTCGCGACCCAATTCCACCCGGAGAAAAGTGCGGAAGTCGGGTTGCGTCTGTATCGCAACTTCGTACACTGGAAACCGTAAACGTGGTGCGCGAGCGACAGTCGGTGGGCGCGGAACGCCCGTCGCACGGGGCTCGCCTGCCAAAGCGCCGAACGAGTTGTACTAAACTAGCGAGACGGCGCGGCACCGGATGGGCCGGTGCGCGCCCGACTCTTTCCTTTTTCCAAGACGACACCCGATTGCTATGTTGCTGATTCCGGCCATCGATCTCAAAGACGGTCAATGTGTACGCCTCAAACAGGGCGATATGGACCAAGCCACGATTTTCTCCGAGGATCCCGCGGCGATGGCCCGCAAGTGGGTCGACCTCGGCGCCCGGCGACTCCATCTCGTCGACCTGAACGGCGCGTTCGCCGGCAAGCCGAAGAATCTCGAGGCGATCGAGGCGATCCTCGACGAGGTGGGCAACGAGATCCCCGTGCAGCTCGGCGGCGGCATCCGCAGCCTCGAGACGATCGAGAAGTACCTCGACGCCGGCCTGTCCTACGTGATCATCGGCACGGCGGCCGTGAAGGACCCGGGCTTCCTGCAGGACGCGTGCACCGCGTTCGCGGGCAGCATCATCGTCGGCCTCGACGCGAAGGACGGCAAGGTCGCGACCGACGGCTGGAGCAAGCTGACGGGCCACGAGGTGATCGATCTCGCGCAGAAGTTCGAGGACTACGGCGTCGAATCGATCGTCTATACCGACATCGGCCGCGACGGCATGCTGCAGGGCATCAACATCGAGGCGACCGTGAAGCTCGCGCAGGCGGTCGGCATTCCGGTGATCGCGAGCGGCGGCCTGTCGAACATCGTCGATATCGAGAAGCTCTGCGAAGTGGAAGAGCACGGCGTCGAAGGCGTGATCTGCGGCCGCGCGATCTACTCCGGCGATCTCGATTTCGCAGCCGCGCAGAAACGCGCGGACGAACTGAACGGCGAGCTCGACAACGCCTGATTCCGGCCGTTGTCCGTTTGCCCGGGCCGCCCGTCGGGCGGCCCTGACCGGGTATGCCCAACCGGGTGCCCGTGACCGGGCGTCCCTGACCGGCCGCCCTGACTGGGCGTCCCCAACCTCGGCACTAAGCGCAACATCATGGCTCTAGCTAAACGCATCATCCCCTGTCTGGACGTGACCGCCGGGCGCGTCGTCAAGGGCGTCAACTTCGTCGAACTGCGCGACGCCGGCGATCCGGTCGAGATCGCCCGCCGCTACGACGAGCAAGGCGCCGACGAACTCACGTTCCTCGACATCACGGCGACGTCCGACCAACGCGACCTGATCCTGCCGATCATCGAAGCGGTCGCGTCGCAGGTCTTCATCCCGCTGACGGTCGGCGGCGGCGTGCGTGCCGTCGAGGACGTCCGGCGCCTGTTGAACGCGGGCGCGGACAAGGTCAGCATGAACTCGTCCGCGGTCGCGAACCCGCAGCTGGTGCGCGATGCGGCCGACAAGTACGGTTCGCAGTGCATCGTCGTCGCGATCGACGCGAAGCGGGTGTCCGCCGACGGCGAAGCGCCGCGCTGGGAAGTGTTCACGCATGGCGGCCGCAAGGGCACCGGGCTCGACGCGATCGAGTGGGCGCGCAGGATGGCCGAACTCGGCGCGGGCGAGATCCTGCTCACGAGCATGGATCGCGACGGCACGAAGTCGGGTTTCGATCTCGCGCTCACGCGCGGCGTGTCGGATGCGGTGCCGGTGCCGGTGATCGCATCGGGCGGCGTCGGCTCGCTGCAGCACCTGGCCGACGGCATCAAGGAAGGCCGCGCCGATGCGGTGCTCGCGGCGAGCATCTTCCACTACGGCGAGCACACGGTCGGCGAGGCGAAGCGCTTCATGGCCGACCAGGGTATTCCGGTGAGGTTGTCATGAGTGCGGACAATGCGGCAATGCCGGCGTGGCTCGACAAGGTCCGCTGGGACGACAACGGCCTCGTGCCGGTGATCGCGCAGGAAGCGTCGACGAACGACGTGCTGATGTTCGCGTGGATGAACCGCGAGGCGTTGGCGAAGACGATCGAGACGCAGCGCGCCGTCTACTATTCGCGTTCGCGCAAGCGCCTGTGGTTCAAGGGCGAGGAGTCGGGCCACGTGCAGCACGTGCACGAGGTGCGCCTCGATTGCGACGAGGACGTCGTGCTGCTGAAGGTCGAGCAGGTGTCGGGCATCGCGTGCCACACCGGCCGGCATTCGTGCTTCTTCCAGAAATTCGAAGGTACTGTCGAAGGCGGCGACTGGGTCGCGGTCGATCCGGTGCTGAAAGACCCCGAACACATCTACAAATGACGCAAACGACCGAAGACACGCTGCTGCGCCTCGCCGCGGTGATCGACAGCCGCAAGGGCGGCGACCCCGATCAATCGTACGTGTCGCGCCTCTTTCACAAGGGCGACGACGCGGTGCTGAAGAAGATCGGCGAGGAAGCGACCGAAGTCGTGCTCGCCGCGAAGGACGTGCGCCAGGGCGGCGCGCCGACCGCGCTGGTCGGCGAGGTGGCCGACCTGTGGTTTCATTGCCTCGTGATGCTGTCCCATTACGACCTGAGCCCGGCCGACGTGATCGCCGAGCTCGAGCGCCGCGAAGGGATGTCGGGCATCGAGGAAAAGGCGCTGCGCAAGCGTCGCGAGCGAGAAGAAAACGGCGGTTGATGGTTGGCGACTGGCGGCTCACGCGATCGTCGCGCGGTGGCAATTACACGGTAAGCTGTAAGAATTGTCATTTTACGGGGGTAGCATCATGACCGATACGCCAAGCCAGTTTCCGTCGCCGTCGGTTCAGGGCAGCGCCGAAAGCGAGCGCCTGAACGGGCTCCGTACGCTGACCCATGTGCTGTACGGCCTGTATGCGTTGCACTGGCTGACGGGCGGCATCACCGGCATCATCGCGATCATCATCAACTACGTGAAGCGCGACGACGTGGCCGGCACGCCATATGCCGATCATTTCGAGTGGCAGATCCGCACGTTCTGGCGTGCGCTGATCGCCTATGTGATCGGGTTCGCGCTCGCGTTCGTCGTCGTCGGCTTCGCGGTGATGTTTGCGACGTGGATCTGGACGCTGTACCGTATCATCAAGGGCTGGCTGTACCTGAACGACAACAAGGCGCTCGATGCGCGCGCGTGGTTCTGACGACCGCGGCGGCGGGCCCTTCAGGAGCAACATGAGTCACGATCCGAACTGCCTGTTCTGCAAGATTGCGGCAGGCGAGATCCCGAGCACAAAAGTGCATGAGGACGATGAATTCGTCGCGTTCCGCGACATCCGCCCGGCGGCCGAGACGCATGTGCTCGTGATTCCGCGCAAGCATCTGCCGACGCTGTCGGCGGCGGGCGATGCGGATGCGCCGCTGCTCGGCCGGATGATGGTGCTGGTCGCGAGGCTCGCCGAGCAGCTCGGCGTCGCCTACACGGGCGGCGAGACCGGGTTTCGCACGGTGATCAACACGGGCCCCGGCGGCGGGCAGGAGGTGTACCACCTGCACGCGCATATCCTGGCGGGTCCGCGCCCCTGGCACCGGATGGGTTGACGGCGCGGGGCGGTTCCCGCGTCGATAGTCGAAGCCGGCGCAGTGCCGGCGATTTGCGCCGCGAGCGGCGAGGTTGAGGAGAGTTTCATCATGGGTGGATTGAGCATTTGGCACTGGCTGATCGTGCTGCTGATCGTCGCGCTGGTTTTCGGCACGAAGAAGCTGCGCAACATCGGCAATGACCTCGGCAGCGCCGTGAAGGGCTTCAAGGACGGCATGAAGGACAGCGAGGCGCCGTCCGATCCGCAGCAGCTGCCGCGTTCGGGCTCGGTGGACGTCAACGCGAAGGAAACGTCGCGTTCCGATTCGAACAAGGCGTGACGCCGGCACGCTGACGGGCATTCTCCATGCTGGATCTCGGTCTTTCGAAGATGGCGCTGATCGGCGTCGTCGCGCTCGTGGTGCTCGGCCCCGAGCGCCTGCCGCGTGTCGCACGCACGGCGGGTGCGCTGTTCGGCCGCGCCCAACGCTACATCAACGACGTGAAGGCCGAGGTCTCACGCGAGATCGAGCTCGACGCGCTGCGGACGATGAAGACCGATTTCGAAGCGGCTGCGCGCAATGTCGAGACCACGATTCACGACAACCTGCGCGAGCATGAGCAGGACCTGAACGCCGCGTGGAATTCGGCCGCCGGCGGCGTGACCGACGCGGCCGGTTCGACCGGCGGCGATTCGCCCGCCGCGCCGTCGTGGCGCGGCAGTTCCGTCGCGCTGACGCCGAAACGCCGCAACTGGCGGGTCAAGCAGGCGGCGACGCCTGTCTGGTACAAGCGCGCCACCACGCGCCGCACGCACGTGCAGTCCGGCGCCGCACGCGTCGCGCGCCACCAGCCGGCGAGCCTGCGCCGGCCTACGCGCTTCTTCTGAGCCGAGCGCATGCTCGCTCGTCAATCCAACCGAGGGCCGGTGTGAGCGACCCCCAGCAGAATCCGGACGAAGGCCCGGAAGAAACCTTCATCTCCCATCTCGTCGAGCTCCGCGACCGCATCATCCGCGCGGGGCTGTCCGTGATCGTCGTGTTCCTCGGGCTCGTGTACTGGGCGCCGGACATCTTCCGGCTGCTCGCGCGCCCGCTGATGGAGAACCTGCCGAAGGGCGGCAAGATGATCGTGACCGACGTCACCGGCTCGTTCTTCGTGCCGATGAAGGTGACGATGCTCGTCGCGCTCGTGATCGCGCTGCCGGTCGTGCTGTACCAGATCTGGGCGTTCGTCGCGCCCGGGCTGTACCAGCACGAGAAGCGGCTCGTCGCGCCGCTCGTCGGCAGCAGCTATGTGCTGTTCCTGTGCGGGATGGCGTTCGCGTACTTCCTGGTCTTCCCGACGATCTTCCGCGTGATGGCGCACTACAACGCGCCGCTCGGTGCGGAGATGTCGACCGATATCGACAATTACCTGAGCTTCGTGCTCGGGATGTTCATCGCGTTCGGGGTGACGTTCGAGGTGCCGATCGTCGTCGTGCTGCTCGTCCGGATGGGCGTGCTGACGGTGAAGAAGCTGAAGGAGATCCGTCCGTACGTGATCGTCGGCGCGTTCGTCGTCGCCGCGGTCGTCACGCCGCCGGACGTGTTTTCGCAGCTGATGCTCGCGCTGCCGCTCATCGTGCTGTACGAGGCCGGGATCCTCGCCGCGCGGTTCTTCGTGCCGAAGCCGGCGGAGCCCGAGCCCGAGAACGGCGAGGCCGCGAGCTGACGCGCTCGGGCAGCGTGACGGGGCCCGGTCGAGCGCCGGGCGACAAACCACTGCTAGTGATTAGACTGAGTTGCGGAAGCGGAAGCGGAAGCGGAAGCGGAAGCGGAAGCGGAAGCGGAAGCGGAAGCGGAAGCGGAAGCGGAAGCGGAAGCGGAAGCCAGCGCCGGGTGACACAACAACCCGCCGCTTCGCGACACCAGCAAAAAGGGCAGCCACGGCTGCCCTTTTTTCATGCATCGAGAACGGCGGCGCGCCGCCTGCGGCGTCATTCCGTGTCGCTGTCCTGCTCGTCGAGCGCCTGCTTCGGCGGCGGAGGGCGCTTGCCGATCACGACATTCAGGTCGAATTCCTTGCCCTTGCGCACGACGTGCACCTTGGCCGTCGCGCCCGGCTTGATCTGCGCGACGACATTGAGCAGCTTCGTCGTATCGGTGATTTCCTCGCCGTTGACCGACACGAGGATGTCGCCCGGCTTGATGCCCGCCTTGTCGGCCGGCCCGCCCTGCAGCACGCCCGCGACGATCGCGCCCGATTTCTGCTGGAGCCCGAACGATTCGGCGATTTCCGGCGTGACGTCCTGCGGCTCGACGCCGATCCAGCCGCGCGTAACCGAGCCCGTCGTGATGATGCTCTCGAGCACCGAGCGCGCGGTCGAGACCGGAATCGCGAAGCCGATCCCGAGCGAGCCGCCCGAGCGCGAATAGATCGCCGTGTTGATGCCGAGCAGGTTGCCGTTCACGTCGACGAGCGCGCCGCCGGAGTTGCCGGGGTTGATCGGCGCATCGGTCTGGATGAAGTTCTCGAACGTGTTGATGCCGAGGTGATTGCGGCCGAGCGCGCTGATGATCCCCATCGTCACCGTCTGGCCGACGCCGAACGGGTTGCCGATCGCGAGCACGACATCGCCGACGCGCGCCTGGTCGGAGCGGCCGAGCGTGATCGTCGGCAGGTCGGTCATATTGATCTTCAGCACCGCGAGATCCGTCTCCGGATCGATGCCGATCACCTTCGCGGTCGCCGTGCGGCCGTCGGCAAGCGCGACCTCGATCTGGTCGGCACCGTCGACGACGTGCTGGTTCGTTAGAATGTAACCTTCCGGGCTCACGATAACACCCGAGCCAAGGTTGGCCGCCGGCTCGTCCTGCTGCTTGCGGGTGTTGCGGTCGCCGAAGAAATAGCGGAACAGCGGGTCCTTCGCGCGCGGGTCGGGCGGCAGCGAGCCGTCCTTGCTGGAGAACACGTTGACGACGGCCGGCATCGCCTTCTGCGCGGCGTCGGCGTACGACGTGGTCGCGGGAGCGCCGCCGATGCCCGGCGCGACTTCCCGAAGCGCGACGATCGGCGTGGCGAGCTGCTTGCCGAGCTGTCCTTGCCGTTGCAGCCATTGCGGCTTGAGCGTCACGACGATGAACATCAGCGCGAGCAGCACCGTGACTGCCTGCGCGAAGAACAGCCAGAAGCGTCTAAGCATCTGAATGGACTAGAGGTTTATATGGATCGGATCGAACTCGAATTGTACTTGAACAATACCCTTGAATCCGCGCGGTTCAAGGACTATTGCCCCAACGGCCTGCAGGTCGAAGGCCGTCGCAAGATCGTAAAGATCGCGACCGGCGTGACCGCGTCGCTCGCCTTTCTCGAAGCGGCGCTCGAATGGGGGGCGGATGCCGTGCTGGTCCATCATGGCTACTTCTGGCGCAACGAGGCGCCGCAGATCACGGGTCGCAAGTACCAGCGCCTGAAGCTGCTCCTCGCGAACGACCTGAACCTGTTCGCGTTCCACCTGCCGCTCGACGCCCATCCCGAGTTCGGCAACAACGCGCAGCTCGGCGAGAAGCTCGGGCTGATCGGCGAAGCGCATTTCGGCGAAGGCGAGCTCGGCTGGATGGCGACGCTGCCGATGCCGGTGACGCTCGAGCACTTCGTCGCGAAGGTCGAGCGCACGCTCGGCCGCACGCCGCTCGTGCTCGGCGATCCGGAGCAGCAACTACGCCGCATCGGCTGGTGCACGGGCGCCGCGCAAAGCTATTTCGACGCGGCGATCGATGCCGGCGTCGACGTGTTCCTGACCGGCGAGGTGTCGGAGCCCGTCACGCACGCGGCCGTGGAGAGCGGCGTCGCGTTCGTTGCGGCGGGGCACCATGCGACCGAGCGCTACGGAATCCAGGCGCTCGGCGCCCATTTATCCGAGCAATTCGATCTCGAACACCTTTTTATCGATATCCATAACCCGGTCTGAATGGCCGATTTGCGGCGGCGCATCGCAAACATGTAATGAAGTGAACGCTTAATAGCGGTTTGAGTTAATCACTTCGGTAGTGGGGGAAAACCCTTAACTATCAAACACTTCGAAGGGATTTTCATCTCCGGGCCTTGTAAATGGCGACTCCATTCGAGCAAACTAGCGGCGGAATGGAACGTCGTGACGGAAAATCCAACTCAGAAGTGGGGCGTGTGATGCGAGACAAGGAAGACAAACGCGTCGACAGCGGCCGCCGTACCTGGCTGATTGCGACATCCGTAGCAGGTGGTGTTGGAGGCGTCGCCACCGTTGTACCGTTCGCGGCGTCGCTGGCGCCGTCCGAGAAAGCAAAGGCGGCCGGCGCGCCGGTCGAGGTCGACATCAGCGCGCTGAAGCCCGGCGAGATGATCACCGTGCCGTGGCGCGGCAAGCCGGTGTGGATCCTGAACCGCACCGATTCGATGCTCGCCGACGTGGTCAAGGCTGACAAGGAAGTCGCCGATCCGACCAGCAAGACCCCTTATTCGATGCCGTTGCCCGCGTACTGCGCGAACGAATACCGCTCGCGGGCCGATCGCAAGAACATCCTCGTCGTAATGGCCGTGTGTACGCACCTCGGCTGCACGCCTTCCCAACGTTTCACGCCGGGTCCGCAGCCGAACCTGCCGGATGACTGGCCGGGCGGCTTCCTGTGCCCGTGCCACGGTTCGACCTACGACCTCGCCGGCCGCGTCTTCAAGAACAAGCCGGCGCCGCAGAACCTCGACATCCCGCCCTACATGTTCACGTCGGCGACGACGCTCGTGATCGGCAAGGACGAGAAAGGAGAAGCGTAAATGGCGACGGAACACAACGAAGTCACGACGACAGGTCTCACCGGCTGGATCGACGCACGCTTTCCGTGGACGGTCATGCTCAAGAAGCATGTGACCGAGTACTACGCGCCGAAGAACTTCAACTTCTGGTACTTCTTCGGCTCGCTCGCGCTGCTCGTGCTCGTCAACCAGATCGTCACCGGCATCTTCCTGACGATGAACTACAAGCCCGACTCGACGCTCGCGTTCGCGTCGGTCGAGTACATCATGCGCGAAGTGCCGTGGGGCTGGCTGATCCGCTACATGCACTCGACGGGCGCGTCGATGTTCTTCGTGGTCGTCTACCTGCACATGTTCCGTGGCCTGATGTACGGGTCGTACCGCAAGCCGCGCGAGCTCGTGTGGATCTTCGGCTGCGCGATCTTCCTGTGCCTGATGGCCGAGGCGTTCTTCGGCTACCTGCTGCCGTGGGGCCAGATGTCGTTCTGGGGCGCGCAGGTGATCGTGAACCTGTTCTCGGCGATCCCGTTCGTCGGCCCGGACCTGTCGCTGTGGATCCGCGGCGACTACGTCGTGTCCGACGTCACGCTGAACCGTTTCTTCGCGTTCCACGTGATCGCGATTCCGCTCGTGCTGGTCGGCCTCGTGATCGCGCACCTCGTCGCGCTGCATGAAGTGGGGTCGAACAACCCGGACGGCATCGAGATCAAGGCGAAGAAGGACGAGAACGGCATCCCGCTCGACGGCATCCCGTTCCATCCGTACTACTCGGTGCACGATTTCCTCGGCGTGTGCGGGTTCCTGATCGTGTTCGCGGCAATCGTGTTTTACTCGCCGGAAATGGGCGGCTACTTCCTCGAGGCGAACAACTTCATCCCGGCGAACCCGCTGCAGACGCCGCCGGAAATCGCGCCGGTCTGGTACTTCACCGCGTTCTACGCGATGCTGCGCGCGACGACCGACCCGTTCAAGATCGTGCTGATGATCGTGATCGCGGTGCTCGGCGTGGTTGCGCTGGTCCGCGCGCGCGGCAAGTGGAAGATCGGGCTGCCCGTGCTGTCCGCGGCGATCGTCGTGTTCATGTACCTGACGGAATCGAAGTTCTGGGGCGTCGTCGTGATGGGCTCGGCGGTGGTGTCGCTGTTCTTCCTGCCGTGGCTCGACCGCAGCCCGGTGAAGTCGATCCGCTACCGGCCGCTGTTCCACAAGGTGTTTCTCGGGATCTTCGTCGTCGCGTTCCTGACCCTCGCGTTCCTCGGCACGCGGCCACCGTCGCCGGCCGGGACGGTGATCGCGCAGGTGTGCGCGCTGATCTACTTCGCTTTCTTCCTCGGCATGCCGGTCTGGACGCCGCTTGGCACGTTCAAGCAGCCGCCGGAACGGGTGACCTTCAAGCCCCATTAACGTGAGCGAGGAGAAAACGACATGAAGAAACTGCTTTCGACGCTCGCGCTGATCGGGGCGACCGCATGTGCGCTGTTCGCGGCGCCCGTGCCGGCCGCGGAAGGTAATTTTCCGCTCGACCGGGCGCCCGATAACACGGAAAATCTCGTTTCGCTTCAGCATGGCGCGCAATTGTTTGTAAACTATTGCCTGAACTGCCACAGCGCGAACCTGATGCGCTACAACCGTCTGACGGATCTGGGGATTTCCCAGAAGGAGATCGAGCAGAATCTCCTGTTCACGACCGACAAGGTCGGCAACACGATGTCCGTCGCGATGCGGACCGAAGACGCGCAGAACTGGCTCGGCGTCACGCCGCCCGACCTGTCGGTCGAGGCGCGCGCGCGCAGCCGCGACTGGCTGTATACGTATCTGCGGAGCTTCTACCGCGACGATACGCGGCCGACCGGGTGGAACAACGCGGTGTTCGAGAACGTCGGCATGCCCCATGTGCTCTGGCAGCTCCAGGGGCAACGCGTCGCGAAATTCGAAGAAAGGACGGACGAGGAGACGGGCGAGAAGGTGCGTACGCTCGTCGGCTTCCAGCAGGTGACCCCCGGGACGCTGTCGCCGGTGGATTATGATGCTTCGGTAGCCGACCTGGTGGCGTACATGACGTGGATGTCCGAGCCGGCCCAGCAGACCCGCAAACGCCTCGGCGTCTGGGTGCTGGTGTTTCTCGGTGTCCTGACTTTCCTGGCCTGGCGGCTCAATGCCGCGTACTGGAAAGATATCAAGTAATCACGCCTGACCGGCGTGGGGCCGGCGCTACGGGGGACCCGCAGAGGGGTTCTGCCGCGCGCTGGCCCTCGGCTTTTTTGAGGAAACGCAAATATGATGGTTCTGTATTCCGGCACAACTTGCCCGTTCTCCCAGCGTTGCCGGCTGGTGCTGTTCGAGAAGGGCATGGACTTCGAGATCCGCGACGTCGACCTGTTCAACAAGCCGGAAGACATTTCGGTGATGAACCCGTACGGCCAGGTGCCGATCCTCGTCGAGCGCGACCTGATCCTGTACGAATCGAACATCATCAACGAGTACATCGACGAGCGCTTCCCGCACCCGCAGCTGATGCCGGCGGATCCGGTGCAGCGCGCGCGTGCACGCCTGTTCCTGCTCAACTTCGAGAAGGAGCTGTTCGTCCACGTGAGCACGCTCGAGAACGAGAAGGGCAAGGCGGCCGAGAAGAACCACGAGAAGGCACGTCTCGCGATCCGCGATCGCCTGACGCAGCTCGCGCCGATCTTCGTGAAGAACAAGTACATGCTCGGCGAAGAGTTCTCGATGCTCGACGTTGCGATCGCGCCGCTGCTGTGGCGTCTGGATCACTACGGGATCGAGCTGTCGAAGAACGCGGCGCCGCTGATGAAGTATGCGGAACGGATCTTCAGCCGTCCGGCCTATATCGAAGCACTGACGCCGTCCGAAAAGGTCATGCGTCGTTGATGATGCAATAAGGGCATGACGGAACGGGACGTGCGGAGGGCCGCGCGACCCGCTCCGGTTCGAGGATTGTGATGCAAGAGATTTCAACGAAGCCTTATCTGCTGCGCGCGCTGTACGAGTGGTGCACCGATAACGGATATACGCCGCACATCGCGGTGAGAGTCGACAATTCGACGCGCGTGCCGCGTCAGTTCGTGCGTGACGGCGAGATCGTGCTCAACATCAGCTTCGAGGCGACGAGCCAGCTGCAGATGGGCAACGAGTGGATCGAGTTCACCGCGCGGTTCTCCGGCAAGGCGCACAAGCTCGAGATTCCGGTGGCCAACGTGCTCGCGATCTATGCGCGCGAGAACGGCCAGGGGATGGCGTTCCAGGTCGACGCGGTCGCGGAGGACGGTCAGGATTCGGGTGAGTTCGAGGAAGAAGCCCAGGCGGACGAGCCGCAGGGCGACGAGCGTGGCGCATCGGCGGGGCTCACGCCCGTGACCGACAGCGGCGCGAACGAGGAGCCGTCGGAAGGCGCGGAAGAACCGCCCAAGTCGGACGGCGACGGATCGAAGGGCGGAAGACCTCGCCTCAAGATCGTGAAATGAGGTAGAATCTCGCGCTTACGCCGGCTTAGCTCATCTGGTAGAGCAGTTGATTTGTAATCATCAGGTGGCGGGTTCGAGTCCTGCAGCCGGCACCATATCTGACAAGGGGTTACGCGACGTTTGCGTAGCCCCTTCGCGTTTCCAATAACCCCCTTACGTTTCCAATGCGCGTCAGCGGGACGGTTTTACCGGCCTCGTGCCGCGCACGTACCGCGCCGTCATGCATGGTCCGCTGTGTCCTGCCAGGCGCTGTCCGGCCTCCAATCCTTCGTCGATCGTCTTGTGCGTGACGCCGCGCGCGCGAAGATCGCGGAACTGAAATTTCGCCTTGTCGATGCCGGCCAGCTCGCGCGCCTTGTCGAAGCGCGAACGCAGCTTGCCCTTCGTCAGCGGGCAACTTCCGGAACCTGTTCATGTACGCGCCGAAGGGGAAGAAGGACGGCATCCAGCTCCTGCCGATCGGCGAGGTCGCGGCGAAGGATGAGTTCTGGAACCTCAAGAAGGTGACGGTCGAGGATCAGCTCGCAGCGCACAGGGTGCCGCCGCAACTGATGGGCATCATCCCGTCGAACGCGCGCGGGTTCGGCGACGTGCACAAGGCGGCCAAGGTGTTCAACTACCTAGAGGTGGAGCCGCTGAAGACGCGGCTGCGAGAGGTGAACGATTGGCTTGGCATCGAGGTCGTGCGGTTCAAAGACTATGAACCACCGGCGGGATGACGATATCGGTACGCCGGTCGGCCCTATTCATGCACAGGGCTGGCTCGGCGATTCAATCACGAGGAGTGTGGAAAGCGACTACAGGCGGTCCGGCAACGTGTATTCACCCTCGAGCGCCGGCGTCTGCAGCAACTTCGCCTTGTACTCGACAAGCTGTTCGTCGGGCACGTCGTAGCGTCGCAGCCAATCGTCGCTCTCGGCTGTCGTTGCAAAAAACGGTGATGCCGAGCCCGCCTGGCCGACCTGCAACTGCCACACCGTCGGAACGCGCACCGCTTTCACGGCTGCATTCAGGATCACGTAGTTGGCGGGCGGGACCGGCGGCCCGTCTTCATCGCCTTCTACCGATGAGCCGGATTCGGGGCGTCGGCCCGCCTGGATCACGACGCCACCATTCAGATCGTAGAGTGCGTACCAGTTTGGCGGGAGCTCGTTTCTCAGCATATTCAGTCCGCCGGCTTTGCCGAGCAGTTCCGCGTTGAGGGCGGTCAGCCAGCCGACCGTTTTGATGCCGTTACGCAGGCGCGCTGCCTGGAGCAGTGGCTCCCCGACGTCGAGGGCGATCATCTGCTTGGCCAGCTGGTATTCCGTCGGCACGTTCTCTGCGGTCTTCGCGAGACTGAGATTGACCGCGTAGCCGGCGTATCCGCTGACTGCGTTGAGCCGGCGGGCGAAATCGACGAACAATTTCTGGAACGCCGCAGGATTCTCGGCGACGTACAGCAACGAAGTAGAAAACGTCAACGTGTTCAAGCCGGCGTGCGGGCGTTCCTCTCGCCAACGCTGCTGGCCGAACACCTGAAAATGCCAAAATCCGGCGTCGGCTGCGTTGTCGCCGGATGTCACGTAGGCGGTCAGCGCAGCCTTGTCCGATTGGGTCGTGAATATGCTTGCGGGCAGGTTGCCGCCCTTGAGCTTGACCGGCTCCTTGCCGTCCTGCCAGAGCCATTTCAGCTTGTCCTTCGCGATCTCACGGTATTGCTCATAGCATTGGGCGATTGCGTTGCGAACGGCGGGATCGGCCGCGTTGCGAAAGAAAAGCGCGCCGCGTACGACGACAGCCGCTCCAACATAGTCGCGCTTGGCGGTCGGTTCGAGAGCTCCCCCAGGAATCAGCGCTTCGTGCTGGTGAGCCTTCGCGTATTCGATGAATGCCTTATCGGTCATGTCGGTTAGGGAACTGGGATGGGAACTGGGGGAGGCATGCCTCCGCCCGGATGGGAGCTGGCACCTGTTTGGTTGAGCAAAGTCCGCACCTGTTTGCCGATCGAGGAAAACGCTTCACGTAGTGCGTCGACAGTCGGACTTGATGACTCTTCCTCGTCGTCGTCGGGGCAGCCACAACTTGCAGGATCCAGTTCCGAGACCGTTGCATTTGGGCCCGCGATTTCCTGATAGTCCGCCATCTGTTCGACGTTACGTTTGTCCAAGAAGGGGTTTGGACCAAGGCGGTGCGTCCTAGTGGCTTTCGAGAGGTACCGACGGCCCTCAGGCCGGCACTTCGGGCACTTGGATCATGTGCCGAGCGAGTACAGTGGAACTACAGTTTTGGCGAGCGTGGACGGCCTTGATTGAGCTTGTGTAGCCTTGGGTTTGCGTTTTGCGAGTGGCCCAAAGCATTGATTTTAAAAAGGGGTCTGGTGCTTATATAAAACTCAGAAGGCAGTGTTTGGCGCGAGCGTCGCTCGCGCCTAGATGGCTATCCACCTTGGTTATGGAGTTTCGGCGTTTTGTGCAGCTCCACCCAGTAGGCGTTGAGCTGGTCATCCGGCACGTTGAAGCGGCGCAGCCATCCTTCGGTCGCAACGACTGTTTTGAGCAGCGGCGCAGTGCTGTCGAGGGTTCCGTCTTGCAGGGTATCGATCGTGTCCGCGATGATCGGGTGCAGAGCGCGATTCAGAATGACGTACGCGGCGGGTGGCGAGACGGGAGTTCCCGGCCCGTTGGACACACCGGACTCAGGCGCCACACCGGCCTTGATGATCAGCCCTCCGTCGCCTAGCGGTCGACGAGCGAACCAATCCGGCGGAAGTACGAGCGACGACTCTCCGCCGGCCGCGCGGATGAGATCCCCGTCGAGCGCATTCAGCCAGTCGACTGTCTTGATCTTCGTGTACAGCTTGCGGACGTTCGAGCGCATTGGATCGCCCACGTCGATGCCCGGACCGAAGCGGCGCGCGTAGAAGTACTCGCTGGCTTCGTTCGGCCGACGCCCCATCGGGGGCACGTTGACGGCAAGGCCGCCATGCCCGTGGACGGTCGGGAGGGCTTTGGCGAGGGCGTTGAACAGCGCCTCGAACACGCCTGGTCGCTGCACGAGAAATGCCCGGGGTACCGTGAAGGCCAAACCGTCGAGCCCGCGCTTGCGCGCGGCTTTCCCTTCGCTAAGCGCGAACACTGTGAATTCGTAGAATCCGGCAGCAAGCTTGTGCTCGGCACTGGTCATCGCGACGGCAAGGGTCTTATCGGCGGGGACACTCGCCGCAAGGCTTTCGAATCCGGGAGCCTTGTCGTACTGGAGGGGCTCCTCGCCCTCCGAATAGAACCAGCGCAGCGGCCCGGACTTCGACGGCGATTGGCCGGACGCGACTTCCAGGGCGTGGTGATGCTCCTCGATCGCCGCGTTGTACTGCTTGAAGCAGCGCACCAGCGCTTGCCGGACGTCGGGAGTGAAACCGTTTTGGAAGTAGAGCACGCCCCGCACTACCAGGGCAGCACCAGTGATCCCCTTTCGGTACGGAGGCTCGTATAGCCCGAAAGGCATTGTGTCCACGCGGCGCGGATCTTTTGCCCAGGCTTCGATTTCATCGTTTGTCATGGCGTCAACTTACAAAGCAGGGAGCGGAGGGGGCTGCATTGGCGGGAGCGGCGGGGCCCCCGGCGCGCTGCTGCTGCCGCCGAACAGTTCATCCAAGTCAGATTGTGGAGCGGTTTGCTTCGAGCGCGAAGTTTTCCTCTGGCCGTCGTCGTCGCCACATCCACAATCGGCTGCGCCGAGGTGGACGAACTTCGAAGGACTGCCCGCGATTTCGATGTAGTCGTCTTCCTGGTCGGGGCCGTAGCTGTCGCCAGGGAATTTCATTTCCACCACGGTCTTGATATTCGATTGCACGGGCGGCTGTGACGGATCGTTCACGATGACGACGTCAGGGCGGCGGACGTCGCCGGCCTCGTATTTCTTGCCCTTGCTGGGCCACACATTCTTGATCCACTTGCGAATCCCGGTATTAGGCTCGAGCGGATCGTCGTAGTCCATGATCGGTTCCGGCGGCTGCGTGGTCATGTCGTACGGTTGTTCCGGACGGTATTCCGTTGGAATTCCCGTCTGCATCTTCGACACTTCGTTCGGCACCCCCAAGCGCATCTCGACGCACCGCTGCCGCTGGATGGTCCCGGCTCTCGTCGCGACGCCAATCCGTCGGCACTCGCAGAACGTGTGGCACAGAACCTCGCGATCTTTCGGTGACAGCTTGGCGGCGCTTACGCCGACCTGTGTTGTCTGGCCGCCCGCGCTCATGCCCCCGGGTGACGACCCCGGGGAGTAGCCGCCGCTCATGCACCGCTCCCGGGCTGCTGAAACGACAGCGACGACGCCTGATGGCTGCTGAGCCAATCCGTGTGACCGCTCGTGTCGGTCGTGCCTTGGATCGTCTGCCCGTCCGCCGACGTTACCGTATATGGGTGGTTGGCAATCGGCTCGCGTGTCTTGTCGTCGACGAGCTGGAAGCGCCCGCGATATGCGCCGTCGTCTTGCGTGGCGGTCTGCGCGACCACGCTTTTTCCCGCGCCAACCGAACCGCCCGAGCCGGATGTCGGCTCAACTGTTGCCATACCCTGCGATGCGATCAGAGTTGCGCCGCAAGCCGTCTTGTCGCCCTCGGTCGCCACGGCCCGGCCGCCGAACGTCATGCTTCGAATCCGGACGCCGATGATCGGATAGACGCCGCTGCAGCGCGGGCACGAGACCATATCGCCTTCGAGCGCCAGCGGTTTCCCAAATACGACGTTGGTAGATGTGCACGCGAGCACACGGCCGCCGTGATCGGTCGTGTCACCTTCGCGGATGAATGCGGAGCTCATGCCGAATCCTCATAGGAAAACCAGCGAGGAATCTAGCACGCCCGGATAACCTGCTCCCCTGTTAGGACTGTCGGGAAGGCTCGTCGAAATGCTTGTGTGACGCGTTTCCAATCAGAAGCGGGTCCTTGTCAGATAAGGCTGGGAAGCCGATAGAAGCGCCTATTTTGGAAACGCGGAAATGCGCTAAGTCCTTGCAATTGTTGACAATTTCAAGTGCTTTGTAACCATCAGATGGCGGGTTCGAGTCCTGCAGCCGGCACCATATCTGACAAGGGGTTACGCGATGTTTGCGTAGCCCCTTGTTGTTTTCGGGTTCGTGCTGGCGCCAGGCGTTTTCCATTATTCCGTGCCGACGAGCCCTCAGGCTTCCCACCGTTCAAACCGAAGCAGGCATTCCCGCTGCGGGAGCCGCGCGTTGTTTCCGAGCATGGCGCGCAGGGCCTCGGCGGCGCGGGCTGGACTTATGACGACGTGTTCGACCATCTGATCCAGTAGCCATAGCACACCACGGACCTCAACGTTTTCACGTATCGCCAAGGCACGCAATTGCCCGTCTCCCGTCAACAGCGGGAGGTTGTGTTCTCTCGCCAGAAAGTAGCAGGACATGTCCGCCAAGGACGGGTTGTTGTGCTGATGACTTAGCTCCTGCAATTGACCAACCTCGTCGCTGCTTAGCGACTCGACGGTGAGTCCCAGGTCAATCAATGGCATTAGCTCCGGATTGTCCAGCTCATACGCGACGAAGTCCGTGCAGCACAGCGAAAACGGCAGTTGAAACAGTTCCTCAAGTAGCGCGGCGTGGTTGAAATCAATCCAGATATTCGTATCTGAAACATATACCTTGGTCATCCAGCCTCCAGCGCTACGGGGGCTTTAGTCTCCAAGGCTGATACCGGCTGCTGCAGGAACTCGGCGGCACGGGATTCGGTGAACAATCCTTCCGCCAAACCCCAATAGACGAGCGACGCAAAGCGTAGCGGCTTCTCGGGCTCGATCGGTTCGGGCTCGGCAGTCTTCCATCCCAGCTTCCCGATCTGGATGTTCAACGACTTGAAAAGCGAGTCGCTAACCAGTTCCAAATCCTTGAGGCGACGCAGTGCGACCTGCATCGAGACGCCATACCCGCGCTTGGCAAGCAACAGTTCCTGAAGGAGCACGCGATGACGCGGGCTGCGACCGAAGTCAGCCTTGACCCGCTCTTTCGGGTACAGCAAAGCACCCGCGAAGCGGTGACAGCATGCTTCCTTTTCCTTCTCAGGCATGTCCTCCGGAAGCGCCATGACCCAATGGCCGAGTTCATGCGCTGCCGTAAAACGTTGGCGTTCGCCTGGGCGTTGTCGGTTCAACGCAATCAAGACGTGCTTCTTGTCTCGGGTCGCAACGCAAGCACCATCGAACTTATCGATACCTTCAAGCAGTGCCACCTTGATGCCATGCTCTTCGAGCAACTCGGTAAAGTTGGCGATGGCATCACTGCCCAAGCGCCATTCCTCGCGAATCCGCTCCGCGGCCAATTCCGCTTCCTCGCGGTTGGTCACGGGCAGGGATTCGGTAGGCAAAGGCTCAATGGAAACGCCCGCTGCGTCGAAGCATCGTTCGAGCGCGAGATACCGTTCCAGATGGTCGCGAGCCTGCTCAATGACGGCCTTTTGGTCACGCATCGGCATGTCTGAAAGCTTGCGGAACTCGACGGGGGCCAACTCGACCGCATCGGCTCGGAAGAAGTATTCCGGCTTCACATCAAGCGCTCGTGCGAGTTGAAGCAAGCGGGTCGAGTTGGGCACTGCCTCGCCCTTCTCGAACTTGTTCAAGGCCTGCTTGGTGATGTCGCCCATGCGTTGCGCGAGCGCCTCGAGGCTGAGGCCACGGAGCAACCTGGCGCGTTGGATGCGGTCACTGATCATGATGATTCTCCTTGGTTGACAAATTAGTTTTCGATGTAAATTTTGTCAACCAAGGCGTAATGGGGGCGGAGCCGATCCTTCTGGTCAATGTTGGCAGTCGTTGGCGCCACTCGAACAAATGGGAAGGGTTGCCGCCCCGACGTCGGACACCATGGAAACCAGTATCACTAGCTCAAAGACCGGACGCAGATTCAACCTTCCTGATGCGATTCATCGTGCGTTCATCGACGTTCAATATCTCCGTATCCCGGAGTGATTGAAATTTGCCGGGTGACATGGTTGATGGAGAGAAAGACAAATCCGTCAGGTTCGAATCCGAGCAGATTGAGGTGTGCATCAATGACTTCCATCCATGGAATGCAAGGCCGGTCCGTCGTCATTGCCGGGTCGGGTGTGCTTCGGAGCGGCAGCCGAAGGGTGGTCACTTGTTCTCGTTGCTTACGACGTGCTTTATGATTGGCGTCAGCCATGATCAACTCCTTTGGTGAGTTGGTGGTGGTCAGCGGGCCGTGAGTGTTGCTGCACTCTCGGCCCGCGCTTCGTTTACTGCTTTCTTTTCCTCTTCTCTGCGACCTGATTCCTGACGATCAGCGCATCGAGTAACTCCCGTGCAACTTCGTGGACATGTTCCGGCATCCTTGTGATCGCTTCGAACTGACACCGCAAGACATCGTCAGGCCTGCGTTCCTCTTCGTCGAAGACGCTCGCATTCGCGCTGACCTGGAGCGCAATTGCCAGTCGGCGAATCACAATCAGTGGCGGATAAGCGGTTCCACCTTCATAGCGTCGGATTTGCAGGGCGTTGATATCGGCTGCATCCGCTAGATCCATTTGCGTAAATCCGCGCGATTCGCGGAGTTTTCTCAGGCGCTGTGAAAATTCCATATGCCGTAACCAAGGTGAACTGCATTCATTTTTGACACGATTCCTGACAATCTCGATGAGCAGGAATTTCGTTCGCTCGATCATCAATATAGATCGGGTTGCTTATTGAGATGCTCAATTGGCCGAACGGCATATAGGTGGTCCGTTACCGCCCAGCGCCCAGCGCCCAGCGCCCAGCATCCAGCGTCCGCAAGCATGGGGTATCCGGATCCGGACAACCCGTCACCCAAGCGCGGCAGCCTCCCCCTCAGCCCACCACCCACCCCGGCCTGACCAGTCAGGCCTTAAGTTCCCCCATCAGATGTCGTTAAACCTGCCGTTGCCTGTCAGTTCGGCGACCTAATCCAACTCACGCGGCAACGGAGACCGACGTCATCATGCTGTCATCGATTCGCGCACGGATACTGGCGACCTGCGTCGCCATCGTGGTCACGGCGCTGGCCACCACGGGCGGCCTTGTCTACTACGTCGTCAAGAACCACAACGACGAGGCCATCGACCAGAACCACAAGTCGATCCTCAACGGACACGCACTTGCGATCGACGAGTGGGTCGCGAGCCGGAGCAGGGAAACGCAGGCGCTGGCGGACACGATCGCGATCGGCGAAGGCGATCCGCTGCCGGCGCTGAAGCTGCTCGGCAAGTCGGGCGGCTTCGAGGTGCTGACGCTCGGCCTGCCGGACAAGACGGCCGTCTCGAACGTCCCGCTCTCGCCCGGCTACGACCCGACCGCGCGCCCCTGGTATAAGCAGGCGATCGACGCCGGTCATCTGGTCGTGACGGCGCTTTACCGCGACGCGTCAACCGGCAAGCCGGCCGTCGCGTTCGCGGTGCCCATCGTGCGCGACGGCGCCGTCAAGGGCGTCATGGCCGCCAGCCTCTTCATGCAGAGCGTGAGCGCGATCGTCACCGCCGTGCACCCGACGCCGGCGAGCTTCGCGTTTCTGGTCGACAAGAGCGGGCGTGTGATCGCCTCAGCGAAAACCGACCTGATCATGAAGCCGGCGACCGAGCTGTCGTCCGCGCTGGATCCCGAGCACCTCGACGCGCTGAAAACGGCGTCCGAGCCCGTGGCCATCGACATCGACGGCGCGACCAAGCTGCTGCGCGCCCAGCCGATCGCCGGCACCGACTGGTCGCTCGTGCTCGCGCTCGACAAGTTCGACGTCACGGCCGGCATGCGCGCCGTCGCGACGACGACGCTTGCCGCGATCCTGATCGTCGCCGTCATCGCGGCGGCGCTGGTGGGCGCGCTGACGAACGCGGCCTTCAAGCGCATCCTGCTGGTGCGCGACGCGCTCACCGATGTCGCCAGCGGCAGCGGCGATCTCACGAAGCGCCTGCCCGCCGAAGGCGAGGACGAAGCCGCGCAGATCGCCCATGCGTTCAACCTGTTCGCCGAGAAAATCAGCACGATCCTGTTGCAGATCCGCGAGTTCAGCGAATCCGTCAACGTCGCCAGCGCCGAGATCGCGCAGGGCAACCAGGACCTGTCGAGCCGTACCGAACACGCCGCGTCGAGCCTCCAGGAGACGGCGGCCGCGCTCGAGGAAATCGCCGGCACGGCCCGCAACTCGGCCGACGCAGTGACCCAGGTGAGCCGGCTCGCGGAATCGGCGTCGGGCGTCGCGGTGCGCGGCGGCGCGGTCGTCAGCGAGGTCGTCTCGACGATGAACGACATCACGCAGGCATCGACCGAGATCGCCAACATCATCGGCGTGATCGACGGCATCGCGTTCCAGACCAACATCCTCGCGCTCAATGCCGCGGTCGAGGCCGCCCGTGCGAACGAGCACGGGCGCGGCTTCGCCGTCGTCGCGGGCGAGGTGCGCGCGCTCGCGCAGCGTAGCGCGCAAGCAGCCAAGGAGATCAAGCAGCTGATCCACTCGTCGGTCGAAAGGATCGAGGGCGGCTCCGGGCTCGTGCAGACCGCCGGCGCGACGATGGACGAAATCGTCGAGGGCGTGCGCAACATCACGAGCGTCATCGCCGAAATCAACGTCGCCGCAACGGAGCAGAGCACGGGGCTCGCGCAAGTGAATCAGGCGGTGTCGCAGCTCGATCACGCGACGCAGCAGAATGCGGCGCTCGTCGAGCAGTCGGCGGCCGCCGCGACGCTCCTGCGCGAACAGGCGGGGAAGCTCGCCCAGACGGTCGGCGAGTTCAAGCTGGCGGAGGGGCGTGGGTCGAAGCTGCAGGCTGCCTGAGCGGTGGTTTCGCGGGACATGATTGCTTGCTGCGTGGCGCGGGTGGACTTTGCATTGCGCCACGTACTGGACACCGTGAGGTATCCGGTTCGATGACCTCCGGCATACACATTGCGCGTCGAATCTGCGCGAACATGCCCTATAAGCCCGACCGACCGGCAGCACGTTCCCGGCCCCGGCATACGAGTGCGGAGCCTGCCGGGCAGATCGCGCTCGATGCGATGAGCGCCGTATCCGCCGACGCTACCAACGAAAAAGGGACGCCGCGATTCCTCGCGGCGTCCCTATTGACTGCGCGCTTACGCCGGGCGTCGATCCCGAGGCCTTCGGGATCCGCAGCCCTGCGTAGCGATCAGTTGTTGTACTGCCAGGTGTTGATGTAGTAATCGCCACCCGCCTGCCAGCCGAGCTGGACCTGAACCGCCGATTCCGCGCTGACGTTGGCCGTCGAGGTCAGCTGAGCGACGAAGCCGCTCAACGTGCTCGAGTACGTCGTCCCGTTGACCTTCGGCGTGGCCCAGTTCATCACGTCGTACGGCTGCGCCTGATACGTCTGGACGCCATTCGTGAACGCCCCGGCGCCCTGTGAATTGATCGCAACCCACGGATTCGGATAGGCGAGGCTGGCCGTCGGCACCGTCCAGTCGATATTGACCGTCGGCATCGTCATCGACGAAGTGGTCGACGTACCCGAGCCGCCGGCCGTCAGCAGGTTCGCGATCACGTCGCTGCCCAGCGTCTGCCACGGAACGGTCGTCCCGGCCGCGGCATTCATGTTCGACGCGATGTTGAGCACCTTCTGCGGCGTACCGATCTGCTGACCGGCGGAATCGAACAACGTGATCGTGTACACGCCGTGCTGCCGGATGGTCGATACGTCGACCGGTGCCGCGGTGTAGTCCGGCGTGGCTGGCGTGAACGAGCTGGCGCCGCCGGACAGCGATGCCCACGACCACTTGTACAGCGTGCTCATGCCGACGTCCGGCCACGAGGGCATGCTGGACGACGAGTAGGCGGGCGGCGCCGTGACGGCCTTGAGCGGGAACGTCAGGTAAGGTCCGATGCCGGCATGCGGACTGAGCATGTAGATCCCGTTTGCGGGCAGTCCGGGACCCGTCACGAGCGCCGATCCGACGTACTGGGTCAGGCCGTTGACGTTCATGTTCACCGGAATCTGGATGTTCAGGCCGGATTCGAAACGGCCGTTGCCGGCGTCCGCCGAATTGGTGAACTGCGTGCGGCCGACGAACGACGCAATGTAGATGTCGTATTGCGCCTGGTTGCCGATGATGTCCCAGGTTCCGTTCGGAAGTTTCTGCACGATGTCGCTGGCGAAGTTCGGCGTGCCGTCGGCCTCCGTGATGAGGAAGTACACCAGCGCGGCCGGATTGCTGATCGCAGGCAGCGTGCCCGCCGGCAGGAACGCCACGGTCTTCACGCCTTGCAGCGTCGTTCCCTTCGTGAACAGCGTGTGGCGCGTGCCGAAGCTCTTGTAGCCGTCGTTCAGGTAACTCGTGTCGATGGCCGACGAGCACGCCGCGTTGGTCGCGCCCGGCGTAGCCTGCATCGCGTTCATGCACTGGCCGAGTTGCGAGACGAGCGTCGCCAGATAGTTTGCGGACTGCAACGGGGCAGACAGCGGTGCCGGGGCCGTCGTGCCCTTGTTCAACGCAATCGGCGTGTCCGGATCGGCCAGGCTCGTGATCTGCAGACCCGTGCCTTTGGCCGACGGCGCGACTGCGACCGCGTCGATCACGGCGTCAGCGCCGCTCTGGTTCGGCGTGAAGGCGCCCCCGACGGGGTCGAACGACGTGGCGGACAGGCCGTTTGCATTCAGGATCGGCGCGAGCGCCTGGTCGAGCGTGGCGATTGCCGTCGACACGGACGACGACGTGACGGCAGTCAGACCGCCCGATTGCGTCAGCGTGAGCGGGTTGCCGCTCGACGTGAGCAGCGCTGCGACCGCGGTCGTCAGCGGGGTGACGTTGGCCGTCACCGGCGCGCCATTGCTCGTCGCCGTGCTGGCAACGACCGAATACAGCGTTCCGGACGCGCCCGACGGATCGGTGGCGGTAATCACGAAGGGTGCCGTAAGGCCGCTGATCGACACGCTGTACGTGCCGTTGTTGCCCGACGTGACTGTTGCCGTTTTGCCGGTGGCGTCCATCACCGTGACCGGCGCGCCTACGAGCGCGTTGCCGATCGCGACCGTGCCGCTCATCGTGCTTGCGGCCGTGGTGCTCGAATTGCCGGATGAGTTGGACGAGCCGGAGCTCGATCCGCTATCGCCTCCGCCGCCGCCGCATGCGGCGAGCACGGCGGAAGCGGCTATGCACAGCGTAAGCCGTGCGATCCCCGAGGAGTCTTTCTTCTTCATATTGTTGTTCCGGTTGAAGTGACGGGTTTCGATCGAAACCCGAATGAGCAGCCGACACGCCGCTTTGGGCATCCGGTCATGAGCAACTTGTCATGCTTGTTCGACGGATGCGTGCGTACCACGAGTGGCGTGCCAAATGATCACTCGCCGCTATATCGGCTCCGGAATGTATTACTGAAGAGTCGTTAATTCAATAAGTAATTTCTTGCTGACGCGAAAATAAATCGTCGGAATTTTGCAAGGCAACGTCGCTGGAAATGGGCGAATGCCAAAGCTGACAAGCGTTATGCTTTCTGCATGTGGCGATTAGGTATCGTGTGTCTTATGGCGCGGAGTTATCCGGAGCGTATAGAATTTCAATTCTAATTTTCGTAAAGAAAATCCCGAATGGGATTGCGCAATGACGAGTGATCGCTGCGTAACGATCTTTGGCCGCCATTGTTACTGACGCCTTTCGCGGGCGGCAATATGCGCGATCTTCGACCACGCTCACGTCACATCTGCCTGAACAGCCCCGCATAAGCCCGACTCACCGGCAACACGTTCTGTTGCCCCCTCACGTGAATGCGAAGCCGCCCAAGCAGATCCCGCTCGACGCGATCGATTGCCGCGTACGCGACGATCACGCCGCGGTGCACCTGCGCGAAGCGCGCGGGATCGAGCCGTTGCAGGAGTTCCTTCAGCGGCGTGCGGATCACATGCCGCTCACCGGCTGTCACGACTTCCGTGTACTTGTCGAGCGCCTGGAAGTACAGCACGTCGTCGATCGACACGAGCCGCGTCGTGTCCTTCACGCCTACCGTCAGCCAGCGGATCGGCGCCGCCTCCGTCGACATGCACGCATGCTCAGGCGCACCGGCGCGCGCCGGTGCAGCCCCACCGCGCTGCAGCTTCGCAATGCAGCGCAGCAGGCGCTCATCCGTCACGGGCTTCAGCAGGTAGTCGATTGCCGCACGATCGAACGCGTCGACCGCGTACTCGTCGTACGCGGTGACGAACACCACATGCACGTCGGGCACGAGGCCGGCGAGCTTCAACCCGTCGATCCCCGGCATCCGGATGTCGAGGAACGCGAAGTCCGGACGCGACGCGTTGAGCGCGGCCAGCGCGTCGACGCCATTGCGCGGCATCGCGACGATCTCCAGCTCGGGCCATAGCTGGCCCAGCCGTTCGGCGAGTTGCGCGGACAGGTTCGGTTCGTCGTCGGCGATGAGGGCGGTCGGCATGTCAGTCGATCGGGATCAGCAAGGTGGCGGCCACGCCATGCGCGGCCTCGGCATTCGTCGCGACGCTCACGCGGCCGCGCTCGCCGTGCAGCGCCCGCACGCGCGCGGCGACGTTCGCGAGTCCGACGCCGGCGTGCAGGCGGGTGTCGCCGTGGCCGAGACCGACGCCCGTGTCGAGCACGCTCAGCTCGAGCAGGTCGTCGCGACGCCGCCCGCGAATGTGGATCGCACCGCCGTCGATCGACGGCTCGATCCCGTGCAGCAACGCATTTTCGACGAGCGGCTGCAGCAGCAGCGGCGAGAACGGCAGCGCACGCAATTCGGCCGGCACGTCGATCGAATACGCGAGCCGCTCGCCGAGCCGGATCGACGCGATCTTCAGCAGCGCTTCGACGAGTTCGAGCTCGTCGTCGAGCGTCGACGTCGCCTGCCGCGTGCGGCTCAGGCTCGCGCGCAGATACCGGTTCAGGCTGTCGAGCATCGTCGACGCGCGCGCCGGATCGCGCTCGATCAGGCTCTGTACGTTCGCGAGCGTATTGAACAGGAAATGCGGCTCGATCTGCGCCTGCAACAGCGCGAGCCGTGCCGCGGTTTCCGCCTGGCGGGCCTCGGCGGCCTCGCGGCGCTCGGTTTCGAGCGTCGCGCGCATCCGTGCGGCCTGCATGTACAGCGACACGCACGCGAACGTGACGCCCGCGACGACGAACGACAGCCCGTAGTTCTTCCATGCCGCGGCACTGGCGGGTGCGAACAGATGCGGGATGTGTCCGCCGAGCGTCGACGCGGCGATTTCGAAACCGATGAGCACGCTCAGCGGCGCGAGCACGAATACCTTCAGCGCAAGTCCGTACTTGCGCCGCGTCAGGTGGTCGAGGCCGACGCTGAGCAGCACCGCGCAGAAGCCGATCGCATTCGCGACGACGAGGTACGGAAGGACGGCCTCGCCGCTGTGGCCGATCCAGAAGCCGAGCCCGACGACGCTGTTGAAGCACGCGAGCCCGAGCAGCGACCGGATGTCGCGCAGCAGCCGACGCATATCGCGGCCGGGCTCCCGCATGTGGAAAAAAGAGAAAGGCCTGACTTGCATGGTGTCGAATGAGCGTGGACGCGCACGAGTGCGCATGTCTCAACCCTAGCTTCAGACTCGTCGAACCGGTGTGCGATGCGATGGACGGCATCGGGGGCCGACGAACAGCGCGATCGGCCGACGGCTGGTGGCGTCTGCTCACGAGTGTAGTGGAACGCCCGGACCCTGGATACGCGGGGGCATGGAGCGAAGTGCAACGCGACGATTGCCGGTGCGAGTTCGTCTCCTAACAGATGGTCTCCGCATTCGCGTCCCGTTGAGCCAATCCGGAGGAACGCCGGCGTCGTTTCACTGATCGTTCGGCGCGTCGGTGTATCGACAGATCGGCGGATCGGCTCGCGGCCGGGGCCCCGGCCGCCCGGTCGGCAACACATCCATCGGCCCGCACCGCCATTCGTCCGCGAAAACCGGTATCCCGTCGCAAGCGCCCCTGTGCATGGCCACACGGCACTACCGTGGCGCCATGTCCAACCCAACCGACGCGCTACCGGCCATGAACCCGATCCTTCACCTCAAGAGCTACGTCTATGTGCTGTTCTGCGTGCTGCTTTACATCGGCGTCAAGCGCTGCTTTCCGCGCGAGGTGCCAGCGACGCGCCCGCTTCTGACGCCGGTCGTATTCGCGATGCTGGGTCTTTTCAGCCTGAACCGGCTGTTCCCGCACGCCGGGAGCGACGCCAATGCGATCGCGCTGGCGATGCTCGCGGCCGGCGCGGCGGTGGGCTGGCTGCATGCGCGCCGCTGGCGGCTGCAGTATCTCGACGGGGCGTCGGGGCTGCGCGTGCGCCTGCCCGGCGACGCGAGCCTGCTGGTCACGCTGATGCTGACGTTTGCCGCCGAAACCTGCATGCATTACGGCGTCGACTCCGGGCAACCGTGGGCGCAGACAAGTGACTTCGTCATGCTGTCGTTCGCAATCCGGGGCGCGCTCGTCGGCATGCCGCTGGGGCGCGCGCTCAACGTGGTCGTGCGGTGTCTTCGGCATGCGAACGGCTCGCTGGACGAAGGTGCGCGTTACACGGTCGATTGACGTTGATGCCTGCATTTGACGGGAGCGGGTACGCGATCGCGCGTTGAAGCGGACGTCGACCGCCAGCGGTGCGCCTCACCGCGCCGCACGATCCGCGCCCACCGTTTCTCCCAACACCCGCGCCACCCGCGCCACCCGCGCTTCGCACTCCGCCAGCTTCGCTTCGACGCGCTCGATCAACCGGTGAATCTTCGGCGACCCGCGCCGGCTTGCCGGATAGGCGGCGCAGATCCGGTCCTCGCCGAACGACGCGCTCTCGAACCGCCACGCGGTCAGCAGCGGCACGAGCCGCCCCGATTCCAGCGCATCGACGACGCTCCATTGCGGACACGGCAGCACGCCGCCGCCATCGAGCGTGGCAGTCAGTGCGAGATCGTAGCTGTCGGTGACGATCGGACCCTTCGGCTCGATCCGTTGGCGCTCGCCGTCGCGCGCGAATGTCCACGTGCTCGCGAGCGTCGGATGCCGATAGATCACGCAATCGTGCTGCGCCAGTTCGTCGGGCACCATCGGCCTGCCGCGCCGCGCGAGATACGCGGGGCTCGCGCACAGCAGGCTGCGATTCGACCCGATCGGCCTGACGATCTGATTCGGCAGATCGTAGTTGCCCATCCGGAGCGCGACGTCGAAGCCTTCGCCGACGATGTCGACGTAATGGTCCGACAGCGACAGTTCGAACTGCACATGCGGAAACACCTGCGCGAACGGTGCACACAGCGGCGCGAGGATCGCGTGCCCGAACGAATGCGCAGCCGTCACGCGCAGCAGGCCGCGCGGCTCGTCGTCATGGTCGGACAATTGCCGCGCGCCGTCTGCGAGACGCCGCAGCACGTCGGTCGCGGTCGCGAGATAAAGCCGCCCGCCTTCCGTCAGCACGAGGCGTCGCGTCGTGCGCTCGAGCAGCTGCACGCCGAGCGTCTCTTCGAGCCCGGCGATCGCCTTCGTGACCGCCGACGGGGTTTTCGCGAGCTTGCGCGCCGCCTGGCTGAGGCTGCCTTCCTCGACCGCGCATACGAACGTCTCCAAGGCGGAAAGCAGATCGATCCGACGCATTCTTTCCTCAAAGGCACAGGTAGTGTGCGTAATAAGACCACGAATCGATTTTTTTCTCTACTTACGATCACAAGTGAGCTACAGGCCAGCGCGGCAGTCGAGCGGCCCGCATCCCGGCCGGGGAATCGTCAAAAGAGAGAGACCGATGAAGCGAATCGCATGGATCGTCGTCGCACTCGCAACGCTCGCCGCGGCGCAGCGCCAAGCGGTCGCGACCGCGCGCGGCGCCGTTCTGGCCGGCAGCATTTCAACGATCTTGAGGAGAACGGGATGAGAAACGTGAGAGTGGCCGCGACGCAAATGGCGTGCGGCTGGGATATCGATGCGAACCTCGCAAAAGCGGAACGGATGGTGCGCGACGCGGCCGCACGCGGCGCGCAGATCGTGCTGCTGCAGGAGCTGTTCGAGACGCCGTATTTCTGCATCGACCAGAATCCCGCGCATTTCGCGCTGGCGAAGCCGTACGACGGCCATCCGTGGCTCGGCCGCTTCGCGTCGCTCGCGCGCGAACTCGGCGTCGTGCTGCCGGTGAGCTTCTTCGAGCGGGCCGGCCAGACGCAATTCAATTCGCTCGTCGTGTTCGACGCGGACGGCCGCGCGCTCGGGCTCTATCGCAAGACGCACATTCCGGACGGCCCCGGCTACTCGGAGAAGTATTACTTCACGCCGGGCGACACGGGTTTCCGCGTATGGGAGACCGCGTACGGCCGGATCGGCGTCGGCATCTGCTGGGATCAATGGTTTCCGGAATGCGCGCGCGCGATGGCGCTGGCGGGTGCGGAGATCCTGCTGTATCCGACCGCGATCGGCAGCGAGCCGCACGATCCGGCGATCGATTCGCGCGTGCACTGGCAGAACACGCAGCGCGGGCATGCGGCCGCGAACGTGATGCCGCTCGTCGCGAGCAACCGGATCGGCGTCGAGCGCGGGGAATCCGGCGCGATCACGTTCTATGGGAGCTCGTTTATCGCGGGCCCGGACGGCGAGAAGATCGTCGAATGCGATCGCGACGGCGAGGCGATCGTGACGGCCGATTTCGATCTCGATGCGCTTGCGGCGAAGCGCCGCGCGTGGGGCGTGTTTCGCGACCGGCGGCCTGATTGCTATCGCGCACTGGCGAGCGGCGAGCCGGCCGGGGATACGTGGTCGACCCGTATCAAGGCCTGACGCATTCGTTGGCCACCGGCGGCGTGCATCGCCGCCGCAAAGGCGTATCCTGACACGGTGTCGTGCAACGGCGGCCAGGCTCCGGCTTCGGCTGCCGCGTGAGCGCGGCAGGCCGTTCGCCCGCATCGCCCGCAACCTCTCGGGTTCCCGGCGACGGCCAAGCCGCGCGCTTCTTCAATGGGGGCGTCATCATGCCAGTCACGCACCATTCCGCAGGCCCCTTCGTCACGGCGAGCGAGATCCGCGCGATCGTCGGTCCGATCGAAGACGACGTCATTGCGCAAATCCTCGATGTCCGCCCGACCAGCAACGAAGTGCTGGATGCCTACACATGGCTCCGGGCGGACGACCGCCTGGAAGGCAGGCTGGAGCACGAGCTGCACGGCAAAGCCGCGCGCGTGCTCGAGATTCTCGAACAGGACGAAATCGACGGCGACGACCGAACGCGCTGAGCGCCGGACCGTGTCGTTGCGCGTTCCGTGCATGGCGCGGCGGGTGTGGCTGCGCCCCATTTTGGTTGTCACGCGAGCGTCACGATCACCCAATATGGTTTGCGTTCCCGTCGCCGCGGCAGGTCATACGTGCCCGCGAACGGACTGTCCCGGACCGAGCCGGCCGGGAACGTTTCCGTGCGACGGCGGGCGATCCGAGGTGCGGCGATGCTGCGTCCATTCCGAGCGGATCGCCGCTATCTTGCGCGCGACAGATGCGCTGACTGCGCATGCGCGACATTTCATTCAAGAAAGGGATCGACGACGGCTCGTGACGAACCGTCGGAGACCAGGGAGACAGGACCATGCTGAGTCCGCATGAATTCTCGATGCTGTTGCGCATTGCGCGTACGCCGGACAGCGTCGACCTATCCAACCCGGCCTATATCGTGCTCGTCGAGAAGCAGCTGGTCGACGACACGCAGGTTCGCGCGAATCCGGTCGCCGCACGTCCGGCGCTGACGCCGGTCGGGCAGGCGCTGATCGCCCGCTTCGACGAGGCTGCGTGAGCGAAGCAAGGGCGCGTGGTGAGGTCGCCACGCGCAGGCAGCGGCGGCGTTGAAGGCGTTCCCCGTCGAAGCGCTGTCCGCCTGATCAAAAAACAGGGACATCGACCGATCGATGTCCCGCGACGCGCGCTCAGGCCGTCCGCGCGAACGGCCTGACGCGTCGGGCGATGTAATCGATTCCTGCCGCGATTACTGCGCGAGCGGCACCGTCACGTCGCTGCCGAACCAGTGCATCGAGATCTTCTTCAGCGTGCCGTCCTGCTTGAGTGACGTCAGCGCGTCGTTGATCGCCTTCTCGAACTTCGGGTTGCCCTTGCGGAACGGGATCGCCATTTCCTGCTTGCCGCCGTTCAGCACGGCGCCCGGGCGCAGCGGCAGATTCGACGTCTTGATCATGTACGGCAGCATCAGGCGATCGTCGAGCGTCGCCTCGATCCGGCCGGCCGCGAGGTCGCGCAGCTTCTCCGGCGCGCCCGGATAGGTCTGCACCTCGATGCCGGGCACGGCGCGCGCCATCTGGTCATAGTTGGTGCCGAGCGTCACGCCGAGCTTCTTCCCCTTGAATTCCTCGAGCGACTTGAAGTCGCGCGTGTCGTCCTTGCGCTGGATCAGCTGCGCGGCGGAGTACGTGTACGGCTGGCTGAAATCGAGCGCTTCCTTGCGCTGCGGCGTGATCGTGACCTGGTTGACGATCACGTCGAACTTGCCCGCCTGCAGGCCCGCGATGATGCCGCTCCATTCGGTCGGGATGAACTCCGGCTTCACGCCGAGCTTGCCCGCGACGGCCTTCGCGACGTCGACGTCGAAGCCCACGAGCTGCCCCGAGCTGTCACGGGAGTCGAACGGCGGATACGTGCCTTCCAGGCCGACCCTGAGCACGCCGGCCTTTTTTACCGAGTCGAGCAGGTCATCCGCGTGGGCGGCAACGGCGGTGAAGCCGAGGGCCGAGGCGAGCAGCAGGCCCGAGAGCAGGAACTTCTTGGGTTTCATCGCACATCTCCTGTTTTGTGTGTGAGCGTCTGGCAGCGAGGGTGTCCCGGTGCGGCTGGTGGTCCGGACGCCGGCAGCCGGGCGGGCCGACGGCGGGCGGGCATGCATGCCGCAACCTGCGCGCTTCCGGCAGCCGGAATGCGGGGCAGGTTGTAGACACTACTCGCAACCGGGCGCGACCGGAAGCGGAATTGGCCCTGATTGAAATGGGCAAGGACCGGTTGCCGGAGTGTGGTCGTGCAACTCGCCATCGCCGCGCAAGCCGGTGCCTGCGACGCGGTTGGGCATCGTGTTCTTTTAAATCAGGTCATTTGTCTGAGTTCAGCCGCAATTTGTCAGTAAAATCGCGCGGGCAGGATGTGTTGAGGCGCCATCCGAGGGCGCTTTAAAAGAAAAAAGGCCGATGCCATATGAACATGCAGAACCTGATTGCCGCCATGCGCGGCGGCTTGCTTCAGCAGGACCGGTTGCTGAAGCTCGATACGCCGCTCGGCGAGAATACGCTGACGGTGCAGCGCGCCGTCGGCCGCTCGCGCATCGGCCGGGCGTACGAATTCACGCTGGACGTGCTGGCAACAGATGGCGATCTGGAACTTAAAAAACTGATCGCGCAGCCGGTCACGTTATGGATCCAGCAGGCCGATCGCAGCTATCGGCCGGTCCACGGGTACGTGCACACCGCGCGCCGGCTCGGCGCCGACGGCGGACTCACGACCTACCAGCTCGTGTTTGCCGATTTCACCCATTTCCTCAGGTTCCGCCGCGACCAGCGGATCTGGAACGACACGACCGTCGACCAGATCGTCACCGACGTGCTGAACGGCCATCCGCAGGCGCAAGGGCATTTCCGCTTCGCGCTGTCGAAGCCGCTGCCGAACCGTTCGTACACGCGCCAGCACGAAACCGACTGGCACTTCATGCATCGGCTGATGGAGGACGAGGGCCTCTACTGCGCATGGCAGCAGGCCGACGACGGCAAGTCGCACACGCTGTTGATCACCGACAACCTGCAGGCGTTTGCGCCGCTGTCGCCGGAAACCGTGCGCTTCTATCGCGCGGGAACCGCGAGCGAGACGGATGCGTTCACGCAGTGGTCGGGCACGCGCACGCTGCAGAGCGTCACGCGCACGACGCGAACGTTCGACTACAAGAGCCCGGCGACGCCGTCGAACCCGAAGGGCACGATGCTGCCGACGATGGCTGGCCAGGGCGAGCTGCCCGACCAGCTCGAGGTCTACGAGTACACGGGCGCGTACACGTACCTGGGCCAGGACCGCGGCGATCATCTGACGAAGATCCGGATGGAGGCGTGGGAGTCCGAAGCAAAGCGCTTTCATGGCGCGGGTGGCGTACGCGGCATCGATGCGGGGCGGCGCTTCACGCTGTCGGATCATCCCGCGCACGATCGCGATCCGGCCGATCAGCGCGAGTTCGCGGCGATCGAGGTGGCGTGGTGGATCGAGAACAACCTGCCGGTGTCGAGCGGCGGCGCGGATTTCCCGCACGGCCTGCGTGATGCGCTGACGCAGGCGCAGGCCGGATACGGCACCGATCCGGCGTTTCGCGTGCCGCACGACGACGGCTCGGTCGGCTTCTATCTCGTCGAGGTCGAGGCGCAGCGCGCGAGCGTGCCGTATCGCAGCCCGTTCGAGCATCACAAGCCGAAGATGCATCTTGAGACGGCGATCGTCGTCGGGCCGCAGGGCGAGGAGGTCTATACCGACGAACTGAACCGGATTCGCGTGATGTTCGTCTGGGACCGCCAGAATCCGGGCGACGCCAATGCGTCGTGCTGGGTGCGCGTCGTGCAGTCGGACAGCGGCAGCGGCTATGGCGGTGTGCACATGCCGCGGATCGGCGAGGAAGTGCTGATCGATTGCGTCGGCGGCGATTGCGACAGGCCGCTCGCGGTCGGGCGCGTGTACAACGGCGCGAACCAGCCGCAGTGGCATAGCGACGGGATCCTGTCGGGGTACCGGTCGAAGGAGTATTCGGGTAGCGGCTACAACCAGCTCGTGATGGACGACGCGACCGGGCAGAACCGCGTGCAGCTGATGAGCAGCAGTGCGAACAGCCTGCTGCATCTCGGCTACCTCATCGATCAGAACGGCAATGCGCGCGGGTCGTATCTCGGCAGCGGGTTCGATCTGCGCTCGGATGCGTATGGCGCGGTGCGGGCGAGCCAGGGGCTGTATGTGACGACGCACCCGAAGGGCGTCAGCAGTCAGCCGCTCGACGTGCGTGAAACGCAGCAGCAGCTTGTGAATGCGGAGAGCCTCGTCGAGGCGATGTCGGGCGTCAGCGAACAGCATCAGGCGGAAAGCCTGAAGGACGCGCAAGACACGATGCGTGCATTCACCGACGCGACACAGGACAGCGTGCCGGGTGCGGCATCGGGCGGACGCACGGCGGGCGGCGGCACCGGCAATGCGAATGCGTTCAAGGAACCGGTGATGCTGTTCGGTAGCCCGTCCGGGATCGGGATGTCGACGCAGCAGTCGGTGCACGTTGTTGCGAACGATCACGTGAACATTGCGAGCGGGCAGAGCGTGCATGTTGCGGCCGGCAAGTCGCTGCTGGCGAGCATCGGGCAGAAGCTGAGCCTGTTCGTGCAGAACGCGGGGATGAAGCTGTTCGCCGCCAAGGGCAAGGTCGAGATCCAGGCGCAGGCGGACAACGTCGAGGTGACCGCGCAGAAAACGGTGAAGGTGATGTCCGCCACGGACCGGATCGAGATCGCGGCCGATCAGGGGATTCTGCTGACGAGCGGCGGCGGGTATATCCGCATCGCCGGCGGGAACATCGAGATTCATACGCCGGGGGCGGTCGACGTGAAGGGCGCGTCACATACGTTCGCAGGGCCGGCGAGCATGGGGTATCCGTTGCCGAGCCCAAGGCCGGATCAGCCGGGGCAGTTGGAGTTGCTGCATACGTACGGGAACGGCGAGGCGGTGAAGGGCGGCATGTTCTCGGTGTTCGATGCGAATGGCGGCCTGCTGAAGAAAGGCGCACTCGACAACAACGGGCACACGATCGTGAGTGGTCTGCCGCCTGGGGCCGTGCAGGTGAAGTTCGGTGAGGATCCGCGCTCGCAGGATCAGGAATCGAGTCTGTTCAAGGTGCAGTCGTGGCCGCCGAATCCGGCGCCGGCGCCAGGCGCCGAAGCCGCCGCGCAGGCGCAGCTCGGTTCGTTCCTGCCGTCGGCAGGTGGAGCCGCGAGCGGGGTCGCGGGACTGGCAGGCGCGGCAACGCAAGGCGGTGCTGCACTCGCGAAAGCCGCCGCGGCACAAGGCATGGGCATGGCCCAGAAGGCGCTCGGCGGCATGTTGCCGGCCGGTGCGTCGAGTGCGGTCGGTGCGGCGAGCACGCTCGCAGGGCTGGCGGGGACGGCTTCGCAGGGCGGGGCCGCGCTCGCGAAGGCCGTCGCAGGTCAGGGGCTCGGCATCGCGCAACAAGCTGTCGGCAGCGTGCTGTCGGCCGGTGCGCAGGCCGCGCTGTCGCAGGCGGGACAGTTGAGCGCCGCCGCGCAGCAGGTCGGCAACCTCGCGCAATCGGCGCGTAGTGCCGCACCTGCACTCAAGACGATCTGAGCGTCGCCCTGTTCAACTTTCCGGGAATAAAAACATCATGACCGCTGCCGGCGTCATTCAACCCAAACCCACCGACGTGTTCGTGTCTCCGATCATGAAGATCACGGAGGCCGACGTAAAAGCCGGCATCGACGTGTTCGACAAATGGCTGATCAAGGTCAGCGGTGGCGTCGTCAATGTCAGCCGGCTGCAAATGGTCGCGCAGAACGTGCCGATTCTCGCGAACATCTTTGCGGCGGTCGATGCGGTGCTCGACATCAAGGCGATGATCGAGCACGGCGACAAGCCGATCGATGCGTTCGACTGGGTCAACCTCGGCCTCGATCTCATCGGTATCGTGCCGTTGCCGCCTGCCACGGCCGAACTCAGATTGGGCGCGCGCCCGGTCCTGAAGATGATTCGGCAGGAAATCGTCAAGAGCGGGAAAGCGGTCGGCGAGGCCGCATTGCAAGTGCTGCGCGATTCGATCATCTCCGCGATCGTCACGAACGTGCAGGAGCGCTACGCGGGCGAGATCGAGAAGTTTCTGAAGGTGATGCGCGATGGACTCAAGGAGGTGCTCGACCATTGTGCGAAGTTCATCGGTGACCTGATGAAGGCGATCGCCGACATGTTCGCGCATGCGGCGGGGAAGAAGTATGAAGTCGGACACAACGTGCAGTCGGCCGGCACGCATCTGAAAGGGCTTGGCGCGGCGATCGTCGCGTATGACGGCAAGAAGATCATCGACAACATCGGTGGATTCTTCGTGGACGTCGGCAAGATCGAAGGGAAGGCCGCGATCAACATGGCAACCTCGGCCAGCGAGCTGATCGACCCGAACTCGACGAAGAAGCTGCAGCTTTTCGCGGACGATATCTACAAGCGGATTCCGACGATCCAGAAGCGCATTCGCGAGCTGGACGGCAACGACGCGGGCAAGATCGGCTGGCTGATCACGATCGGCGAGGATGGCATGCGCAGTTTTCGGAAACGGAATCCGAAGCCGCATTCGACGGGCGTGCACGAGCAGGGGACGACGAAGGTTGAAGAGAAGCGGCCGCAGCAGCGGGTGGATACGATGCAAAAAACCGCTGACGCGAAGCATCCGGGGCCCAACTGCTGCCACGAGAATTTCCCGGTCAAGACGCCGCCGGCCGCCACCGAGCATTCGATCGGATTTGCGCTCGGCGACGAGCGGATCAATCACGACGATTTCACGCTCGACGGACCGTTGCCGATCGTCTGGCAGCGTGCTTATCGGTCGTTTTTCGACGCGAACGACGACCGCGGTGAACTGGGCGCGCGCTGGATGACACCCTATACGGTGCGTTTCGATGTGCGGGAAGCGAAGCTCGTCTATCACGACGCAAGCGGCAGAAGTCTCGACTATCCGCTGTTGGCCGCCGGTGACGCGCACGATGATCTCTCCGAGGGCCTTACGCTGTTGCGGCTCGACGAACAGTGGTTGACGCTGACGCGTGGACACGCACTGCTCGAAACGTACGAGCGCACAGCACAAGGCAACGCATTTCGTCTCGCGTTCGTCAAGGATCGCGCCGGTAACCAGGTGACGCTCGATTACGATGCCGAGGGCCGGCTGTATCGGCTGATTGCTTCACAAGCCCAGGTCGCATTCCGTCATGACGCGCGTGGACGCATCGTCGGCATCGCGCATCATGACGCACAGGGCGAATACGTCGGCACGCTTGCAAGCTATGAGTACGACGACAAAAACGATCTGGTCGGGGCGACCGACCGCTACGGCAATCGTCGCGAATACCGCTATCGTCACCACCTTGTAACGCGATACACCGACCGTACCGGCCGCGGTGTGAACCTCGAATGGAACGGCGACGGCCCGAAGGCAAAATGCTTCCGCGAGTATGCGGATGATGGCAGCAACGAGGTGCGCCTCGCATGGCATCCGGACTTCCGGATGGTCAGCGTGACCGATGCGATCGGCAACGTTACGCATCACTATTACGACAGCAAGGGTTATTCCTTCCGCGTGATTCATCCGGACGGAAGCGAGGAGTGGATGTATCGCGACGAGAACGACAAACTCGTTCAGTACATCCATCGCGACGGCACCGTCGATCACATGGAATATGACGCGCGCGGCAACTTCGTGCGCCATCAGCGCCCTGACGGCAGCGTGATCGACATGGCGTACGACGCGAAGAATCAGATCGTGCGCGTTACCGATCCGCTGGGGCATCCGTGGCTGCGCGAATACGACGATGCGGGCAACGTGGTTGCGCAGATCGATCCACTGGGCAGCAAGACCGAGTTTGCATACGACGGGAAGGGACTTGTCACTCGAATCAAGGACGCGAAGGGCGGCACGAAGGCGTTGACGTACGACAATGCCGGACAGCTGACGAGCTATACCGATTGCTCGGGCAAGACGACTCAATGGACGTATGACGTACAGGGACGGCCGGTCGAGACGAAGGATCCCGCAGGCGGTACGACAACACTCCGCTATGGCGCGAATGGTCAGCTGGTCGAATTGGATTCGCCGGCTGGGCTCGAGCGACTGAGCTACGACGCGGAGGGACGTCTGCTGACTCGTACCGACCCGCTGAGCCGAATGACGCGTTACGGCTACGACGCGGCGGGACGTATCAATATTCGCACTGATGCACTTGGACAGACGTTGTCGTACCGTTATGACGGGCTCGGACGTCTTGTCGCGCTGACCGATTCGAATCACGCGACTTATGCATTTCGTTATGACGCAGCCGGCAGGTTGATCGAAGAGATCGACTTCGACGGGAAGGCGACGCGCTATGCGTATGACGAAGCGAGCAGTCGGCTTGAATCGATCGATGAGGCCGGCCAGGTCGTGCGGATGTCTCATGACCGTGGCGGTCGGCTCAGTGGGCGTTCGGTCGGGGACGAAGAAGAACGCTTCGCTTACGATCCTTTGGGGCGATTGATCGAGGCGAGCAATCGATACAGCCGCATCCATCGGTTCTTCGATCCGGCAGGCAATCTGGTGCGTGAGCATCACGCGTACGACGTCTTTGGCGAGCGTCGGAGTTTCGTGTGGCATCACGCTTACGACGAACTGGGCAACCGGATCAGAACGGTTCGACCCGACGGACACACGGTTGACTGGCTGACCTACGGCTCCGGGCATGTCCACGGGATGATGCTGGACGGCAAGGAACGGGTGCAGATCGAGCGGGATGATCTGCATCGGGAGACGTTGCGAACGCTTGAGAGCAAGATCGATCAACGTACCGTGTATGACCGGGCCGGGCGATTGTTGCAGCGGACGACACAGCGCGCGAATGCGCCCGCACCGTTGGCGGAACGTCGGTACCGTTACGACGCCGCAGGCCAGCTCACGCAGATCGAAGACAGCCGCAGAGGACTGACGGACTATCGCTACGATCCCGTGGGGAGATTGATCGAGTCGATCGGGCCGGCAGGCAAGGAGCGGTTCGCGTTCGATCCGGCAAGCAATATCGTCGATCCTGGGCGTCCGGAGGCTGCACGTACTGCTGAACGCTCGAGTCCGGTTCGTCCGGAAAGCACGTTGCCGCCCGAGGTGCCGAAGGTACTCGGAAACTTGCTGAAGGGGTATGCAGGGCAGCATTTCGAGTACGACGCGCGCGGGAACCTCGTTCATCGAATGTCTCCGGCCGGTGAGCATCACTACGAGTGGGATGCGTTCAATCGGCTGCGGGCGGCACGAGTGGAGGAAGCGTCGCGAAGAAGCGCGTCCCGGTATTACTACGATGCGCTCGGACGGCGCATTGCCAAGGAGGTGGACGGCGAGCGGACGACGTTCGGCTGGGATGGCGATGCGCTGGCGTACGAGAGCGAAACGCAAGGCAGTACGCATTACGTGTACGAGGCGGGGTCGTTCGTGCCGATGGCGCAGTACGTGAATGTGCCGGTCGCAGGGATCGAGACGCCGGTCCTGACGGAGTCGGACCGATACACACCGGAGGAGGATCCGCTGCAGCGGATGCCGGAGCGTGCCGGCGATGTGCACGCGTTCCATTACCACTGTGACCAGATCGGCACGCCGCTGTTGATGACCGATGAACTGGGCGACGTGGTGTGGGAAGCATCGTACAAGGCGTGGGGCGAGGCGCGGGAGGTGATCGCTCGGGCGTCGAAGTCCGCCGGGGTCGTGCCGCGGAATCCGTTGAGGTTTCAGGGGCAGCAGGTTGATGAGGAGACGGGGCTGCACTATAACCGGTATCGGTATTACGATCCGAGTGCAGGGCGGTTCATTGGCAAAGACCCGATCGGGTTGGCGGGTGGGATCAATCCGTACGAGTACGCGTCCAATCCTACGGAATGGATTGATCCACTTGGGCTGAGTAAACAATGCCCAACAATGATTAATCCAAGACGGCTGCAGTCACGTCAAGGTCCGAGTGAAATGACAGGAAATAAAGTCAAGCGATATGCATCTGCGATGCGTGCGCAGGGGGGCTTCGGAACGTTTCCGCCAATCGAAGCAGCGGACGTCGGTGACGGAAAGCTTGTGATCATCGATGGTCACCACCGAGTTGAAGCCGCAATGAAGGCTGGCATATCAGAGGTTCCTGTAAATGTCACGACGGTATCTCCGGAGGAAGCTGCTCAACTCAAGGAAGAGGCCGACATGGCAAAGGCAGAGAGGGTGAATCGATGTCAATATTAACTTATATTGAATTCGTGGAAGTCGTAAGGAGATTCGCTTTTTTGCAATCAAAGATACAGGACGAATTTTTTAGGCAAAATGAAAAGGCAATCGATTGGAAATATTTAACAGATCTGCCTCGTCATGGATATGTGAACGTGTTGGGAGAGAAGTGGGACTACAGGCGACATGGCTTGGGCGTGAGGTTTGAGGGCGAGCATGGTCTTGTTGTTGATATTCATAACTACATCTTGAGTAGAGGCGTGGTGGATGCGCATAGGATTTGCGAATATATCCTCTCCACGACGAAAGAGATCGAGGATGGTGTAGATGTTTATCGAGATTGTGCCGAGGCTCTCCGAAATATGGAGTTGGTTGGCGTAGTAAAAAAAATGGATGTCGATGGGGAGGCCTGGGTGCTGGCCTGATATGTGCACGGCCAAGTATCCAGCCTACGATGCCCGCCTGTCCTTATAGGTCAGGAAATAATGCGCACGTTCACAAAGAAGATCATTCCGGAAATAAAGTTAATGATCGATGGCTTGTGTCATTAGATCCGAATGGAACACACATTGGCATCCGGAATCTCGCTGATCTATCAGCTGCTCGAGGGAGGCTGCACGGATCATGAGCTACGAATATAGATTGATTTTTGACAACGCTGCTTCAGGGCAGCATGTAATGGACTCGTTAAAGTCGAGTGACGCATGTGTCAAGGTACAAGCACAGGAGATCCTGCTGAAGGGCAGGGAGATGCAGGCCTTGGCTGAATATGATGCTAGATTGCTTAAAGAAGGCGATCTATCGCTATGGATGGACGTTAATTTTAAGTCGCTGAATTTATACAATCTGGTGCAAGGAGCGTTGAGTGGCAGGGTTGTTGGATGCTTCGAAGACGGAGATTTGGACGATGAAGTAACGCTGAAGGAGGAGTTTCGCATCAAGAAAAACATCTAAACACCAAGGGCCGCTTCTGCGGCCCTTGGTGTATGTGAAGTCATCCGAGGTCCGGAGAGATGGATAAGGGAAAGGTAAAGAGGTGGGAAATATGGGTGTGCAGCACAGTAAGGAAGAAATTGAATTTCTATCGAGATCTTCTGACGGCAATGTGGTTATGGATGCACTCATGTATTTGTGCTTTAACATCAATGACCCAGACTGGATTCAGGATAAATGCATCGATGCAATTGAGAACGGGATGAACGATGATGTCAGGGGATTAGGTATTACATGCATCGGTCACGTAGCTAGAATGTATGCCAAGGTTGATAAGGAAAAGGTGATCCCCGTCCTGGAAAGAAAACTCAAAGACGATTCCTTGTCTGGAAGGGCTCAAGATGCTCTCGACGACATTGACACATTTGTCAAATGAGTTGATATGGCCGCTTGATCGGCCATTGGTATATGAGTGATACCACTCGCGGAACGCCTCGCTACTGCGCGAACCGGACTCAGGACAACGCGTCTCTTGCCGGCACCTTAGGAAGCGAGACCATAATAGCCTTCAATTCACTGAAGGCTGCCGGGCTAAGCTCCAAGGCGGCTAAGTGTGCTGTCTTACGCGCACGAGGCTAATTC
>NZ_JBSAXD010000023.1:0-144108 GCF_053427715.1 Burkholderia sp. MR1-5-21 | reverse complement strand
CGAGGGGGTGACGGTGTTCCTCGTCGAGCAGAACGCGAACAAGGCGCTGGGGGTGGCCGATCGCGGGTATGTGCTGGAGACGGGGCGCGTGGTGCTTGCCGATACCGGCGCGAACCTGCTCGCCAACGACCGGATCAAGCAGGCTTATCTGGGCGGGTGATGGCGGCGCTGCCGGCCGTTCGAGGCTGGCAGCGCTCGCGATGTGCCGGGCGCCGTGGGGCGTCGACGGTGTTCGGCACATCGGACTCTTCGGAGTCTTTCTGGATTGAAAACGTAGCTGATCTGGCTACGTTCGTAGCCGAAACGGCTACATTCTCCTTCGCGCGGCGTGCTCCGGCCTGTCAAGGACGTCGGGCGCTACGCTAACCCGCATCGTCGCCGCCGGCTTCATCCAGGTTCGCGCGCAACCCGGCAATCACGCGTCGCATCGCCTCAAGATCGTCCACCGACAGCCCGTTCGACAACTGGTTGACCCACGCGGTCTGCAAGTCCATCGCCGCGTCGAACGCCTGCTTGCCGCGATCCGTCAGCACGACGAGCTGCGCGCGCCGATGGTGCGGATTCACATCGAACCTGACCAAACCTTCCGTTTCCAGATCGTTGACGATCCGCTGGACGTTCTGGCGATTCGCGCCGAGATCGCGCGCGATCCACGCGACCGGTTGCGGCTGCCCGGCGCCGACGATCGCGCCGAGAATCTGCCAGCGCGCGCTCGTCAGCCCGAGCCCGGCGACCAGCCGGTCACCTGACGCCAGCATGCGGCTGTTGAGCCGGAAAAAATCGAGAATGAAACCGGTCAGGACCTGACCCGCCGGCGTTCGCTTCGCTTCGCCCATCTGTCACCATCAATCCAAATTGACATCGTGATGTCAATGAACTATATATGCGTCATGTCGAATTGACATCATGCAACCAAATTGATGGAGCCGATCATGCCACAGTTTCGACCTCTCGACCCCGAATTCCCGATCGACCGCCAACTCGCCGAGGACGTCGCCCCGGTCGTGCTCGTGAACGTCTTCTTGCTCGAACCGGAAGACGAGTCGACGTTCCTGCAGGTCTGGCAGGACGATGCCGCGTTCATGAAGCGGCAGCCGGGCTTCGTCTCGACGCAACTGCATCGTGCGATCGGCGAGCGTCCGACGTATCTGAACTATGCGGTGTGGGAGTCCACCGCGCATTTTCGCGCGGCGTTCTCGCATCCGGATTTCCGCGCGAAGGTGTCGGACTATCCGGCGTCGGCGGTCGCGTCGCCGCACCTGTTCAAGAAAGTGGCGGTGGCGGGGATTTGTGTCGCGTGAGCCGCGTCGTGGCGCCGCGTGCGGCGATCACAATCTGTTGTGCGTGACGGCTCGGGCCTGCGTCGGGCCATCCCGACGATCGGTGTAGCGGTTGACGGACGAGCCCGCGATGGCGCCGGCACGGCCGGTGCCGAAATCGCCGGTCATTGAGATCATTGGCGCGCCGCGAGCAGCTTGATCCCCAACCCGACGAACAGCAGCCCGCTGCCGCGCTTGATCGCTTCGACCCAGCGGCTCATGCGGAAGCCGCGATGCAGCCGGTGGACGCCGGCCGAATAGATGCTGTGAACGACCATCACCGTGCACGCGATCGTTGCGTACATCACGACGAACTGCATCGCCAGCGGACGGTCGTGCGCGATGAACTGCGGCATGAACGCGGACAGGAAGATCAGCGTCTTCGGGTTGCTCCCGGAGACGAGCAGTGATTCGCGGAACAGCTTCTTGCGGTCCGGTGCGACGGCGGCCGCGGCCGTGTCGCCGGCCGACGCATCGGGCCGTGCTCGCGGGCCGCGCAACTGCTTGACGCCCAGAATCATCAGATAGGCCGCGCCGGCCACCTTCATCGCGACGAACAGCGGCGGCATCGCGGCCAGCACCGCGCCGACACCCAGCGCAACGAGCACGACGACGACCCCTTGCGCGGTGAGATTGCCGGCAATGGTCGCGGCCGTTCCCTGGCGGCCATATCGGACGGTATTACGGACGACGAGGAGCACGTTGGGCCCCGGAATCAGTGTGGTGGCGAGGTAGGCTGCGGCAAAGAGAATCCAGGTCTGAACGGACATTCGTCGCTCCGCGAGGTCGATGTAGTGCGTATGGGATCAGGCATGATGCCATGCCGGCATCGAGAATGCGTCGGACTCGCCTCTTTCCAGCGCGAAGTCCGATTCAATCTTCCGCACAGATCGCGCGCAACGCGCGATCCAGGAAGTCCAGCATCGCGCCGACCTTTGGCAAGCGTTCCCGGTGACGCGGCCAGATCAGGCTGACGGGCAATCCCGTCGTCGCGAATGCGGGCAGCACGTCGACCAGTTCGCCGCTGCGAAGCGCATCGCGGATCATCCAGGTCGCCAGTTGCGCGACCCCGTACCCGGCCTTCACCGCCTGAATCTGCGCTTCGCCGCTGCCGACGACGATCCGGCCGTTCATGGTCCGGCGTTCGGCCTTTCCGTCCGGACCGGCCAAGATCCACGGACTCACGCTGCCGTCCGCGCGGCCGTAGGTCACGCAATCGTGCCGCTCGAGATCCGCCACGTCGCGAATCGCCGGACGTTGCTTCAGATAGCGCGGCGCCGCACAGAAGACCACGCGCTCCCGGCCGATGATCCGATGCGCGAGCAGGCCGGAAGGCGGGGCGGCGCTGCCGATCCGCACGGCGAGATCGATGCCTTCCTCGACCGGATCGACGAAGCGATCGGTGAACGACGTGTGCAGCTTCACGCGCGGGTGACGCTCGGCGAAATCGAGCAGCAGCGGCAACACGTGCAGGTGGCCGAACGTCACCGGCACGTCGACGCGCAGGCGGCCCGCCGGTTCGGTGTGCTCGGCGGCGAGATCGATTTCGGCTGTTTCGAGGTCCGCCAGAATGCGCGTGCAGGTGCGATGGAACGCTTCGCCCGCGCCGGTGAGGGCAAGGCGTCGCGTCGTGCGCTCGAAGAGCCGGGCGCCGAGCCGCGCCTCCAGTCGCGCGATGCTCTTGCTGACCGCCGAGGTCGTGAGATGGAGTCGTTCCGCGGCGGCCGTGAAGCTCCCGGCTTCCGCAATGGCGACGAAGACTTCGATGCCTTTGAGACGCTCTGTCGACATTGACACTGGCGATAGGGTGAACGAGGGCTCAATTGTCCACGCAATTCCCGCCGTCCTGTGGAAATGCAATTCGAACGAGGCTCGTCCGAGGCCAATTGCTTGTGCAAGGATGACGCGCGCAGCGGAGGCGTGGCGCTATTGCCCGGCAACGCCCGGGGCGCGGAGGCCGGCATCGAATCGCGCCTGCCGGCGGCGGCCGATGACGACGGCGATCAACGCGGCGAACAGCGCGATTGCAGCGGCGACGTATCCGATGTCGGCGAGCGTGCTGCGTTCGATCGTGTATCCGCCGACGATCGCGCCGAGGCCGATGCCCGCGATCAGGAATTCGGTGGTGACGATGACGAACGCGGAAATCGCGAGCATCGCGATGGACAGCGCGGGCGGCGAAGCGTCGATCCTGGACATGGTGAAAGAGGCTCGTGAGGCTTGAAGTCCTCACAGCGTATTCACTGTCCGGCGACCTATCTTGGGTGAATATTCGTCGCAGTGTTGACGTCGGGGCAACAATCCGTCCGCGCGCCGCACGGCGGCCGCACGCTACGCGTGCTTCGCCAGATATTTCCCGACGAGCATCATCTGCGCGGTCCACCCGTGGTCGTTCATCTCATACGCCTTGGCCCGGCGCTCGGCCATGACCTGATCGAAACCGGATTCGGTCAACGTCAGCTGCGTTCCGTCCGGTTGCTCGTCGAGCGCGAACGTGACCAGCGTCATCGGCTCGCTCGAATAGTCGATGGACGGATTGATCGCGAACGGATGCCAGCGGAACGAGAACAGGCGTTGCGGCTCGACGCGGTCGACGACGATTTCGAATACCGCGCCGGCATACGGCTCCTGCGCCTTCGCGACGTCCGCATCGACGGTCGTCGGCGTGATCCGGCCGAACAGCCGCTGGCCGGCGACAAACGGTCCGTCGAACGTCACGCCGAACCACATGCCGAATTCCCCGGAATTGCTGACAGCCTCCCAGACGCGGTCCAGCGGCGCGGGCAACAGGGTTTGCTTTTCGATGCGATCGGATTGCTGTGTCATGACGCCCTCCATCGGTGCATTGAACAACTACGATTATGCAGCGCGCATCAGAGCATGACCGCGTCGGGCACGTCGATCACGACGTCCGATGTCGCGACCGCCACGCACGGCAGCGTATAGCCTTCGGCCTTTTCCTCGCGGCTCAGCCCCGGCCATTCGATCGTGTAGCGCACGCTGCCGCTGACGATCCTGCACAGGCACGTACGGCACGTGCCGTTGCGGCACGAACGCGGCAGCGACACGTGCGCGAACGCGGCCGCTTCGAGCAGCGTCAGCGAGTCGGGCGCGTCGAAGCTCACGCCGAGCGGCTCGATGCGCACGACAGGGGGGCGTTCGGAATCGGTCATGTCGGAACAAAGCGGCGGATCGGTCACGGCAAGCCGCCAAGCATACCCGAACCCGTCCGCCGCGGCCCGCCATCCGCGGCGGGCCCGATGCACGGTCCGTCCGTCAGTGCCGGCGCAGGTGCCGGTACACGGTGTTGCGCGCGAGCCCCAGCTCCCGCGCGGCCGCCGACACGTTGCCGCCGTGCCGCTCGAGCGCCGCGCCGATCACCGCCGCCTGATGATCGAGCAGCGTCGTCGCTTCGGCCGCCGCCATGGAGGACGGTTGCGGCGGCGCGGCGGGCGGCGCGTCGCAATCGAGCCAGAAATCGTCGGGCAGGTGCGTGAGCGCGATCTCCGCTGCGTCCTCGGCCAGCATGCCGGCGGTGCGCAGCACGTTGGTCATCTGCCGCAGGTTGCCGGGCCAGCGGTGGCGCGCGAACGCGTCGAGTACGTCGGGCGCGACCCGGCGCGGCATCGGCTCGCTGCGCGCGAGCCGCTCGAGAATGCATTCGACGAGCACCGGCAGGTCGGTGCGTGTCGCGAGCGGCGGCAGCGTCACCGCGAGCCCGTTGATCCGGTAGAACAGGTCCTCGCGGAACGTGCCGGCCGCGATCATCGCGCGCAGGTCGCGGTGTGTCGCGCAGACGACGCGCACGTCGACCGGCACCGCACGCGCGCCGCCGAGCGGCATCACCGCGCGCTCCTGCAGCACGCGCATCAGACGCACCTGCTGCGCGAGCGGCATGTCGCCGATCTCGTCGAGAAACAGCGTGCCGCCGTCGGCCTGCACGATCTTGCCGGGGCTGCCGCGCTTGCGCGCGCCGGTGAACGCGCCGTCTTCATAGCCGAACAGCTCGGCCTCGATCAGCGAATCGGGCAGCGCCGCGCAGTTGACCGCGACGAACGGGCCGTCCGCGCGCGGCGACGCGTGATGCAGCGCACGGGCGAGCCATTCCTTGCCGGTGCCGGTCTGGCCGAGGATCAGCAGCGGCAGGTCGCGCCCGCGGATCTTCGCGACCCGTTCGAGCACGGCGGCCATCCGCGCATCGCCGGTGTCGAGCGTCGCGAACGTGATCGCGTCGGGATCGGCCGGGCGGGTGCGCACGGCCGGCGCGGCGGGCGGCGTGACGGCGACGGCCGTCTTCTGCGCGTCCGCGAATTCGCAGCGCGCGAGCACGCGCACGCCGCTCGACAGCGTGAGGCGGAACATCGCACCGGGCGCGCGGGCGGCCTGCTGCGCGAGCATCGCGAAGCGCATGCCGAACAGCGCGTCGCAGCCTTGATGTTGCAGCGCGTCGAACGGCGCGCCGAGCTGGAATTGCGCGCTGCGGTTCGCTGCGATCAGCCCGCCGTCGGGCCCGAACGCGACGAGCCCCGCGAACAGCGAATCGACGCATTCCTCGTGCGCGTGAAAGCGCACGCGCAGCGCTTCCGCGCACTGGTTCGCGAACAGGTGGTTCTCGATCAGCTGCGCCGACATCCGCACGAGCGCAAGCGTATGCGGGCTGAAGCCGCGCGGATCGCCGCTCACGTCGAGCGTGCCGAGCGTGCGCCCGAACGGATCGACGATCGGCGCGCACGAGCAGGTCAGGATGTGATTGGCGCGCAGGAAGTGTTCCGACGCATGCACGGCGAGTGCCTGGCCCGACGCGAGCGCGGTGCCGATCGCGTTGGTGCCGCGTGCGCCTTCGGCCCACGACACGCCCGGACACAGCGCGACGCGGTTGGCTTTCTCGATGAAATCCGCGTCGCCGATGCTGTGCAGGATCACGCCGTCCGAGTCGGTCAGCAGCACGAGGCTCTGCGTGTCGGCGATCTGCGCGTGCAGGTCTTCCATCACCGGGCGCGCATGCGCGAACAGCGCGTGATGGGTGTCGATCAGCTCGCGCAGCGCGATGCGCGACAGCGGCGAGAAATCGGGCAGCTCGTCAGTGCGCAGCCCGACCGCCGTCGAACGGGCATGCGCCTGCGCGAGCAGGTCGATGCGGCCCGCGGCGGCGGGCTGCACGGAAGAATGAGGCATCGCGTCTCCTTTCGATCGGAGCTGGCGCTTCAGCGCTTGCTCGGATCCCATGCCAATCTGAAGCCGTCGGCGGGGTGCGTTCCCCGCTCGCAACGTGCATCCGGCGCGGAGCCGGCCGCGCGGGTACGCATCATCATACAAGCGCCGCACGCGATGTGCGACCGCGGACAAATTCCGCTTGCTTTTGGACAGGCGCCTGCAATGATGGAAATGGAGCACGCACGCGCCGTGTTCCGCATCGCAACATGCATGCGACGCGACATGCATCCGTTCGGGAGACGGATCATGGTTCGTACGGAACTCAGGGTCGTACTGGCGGCAATCGCCACCTTCGTCATGTTGGCCGGCATCGCGGTCGCGATCCACGGCCTCCTCTTCGACCTGGACGACGCATTGCGATACGGCGCGGCAGCGATCGCGCTGGGCATCACGACGACCGCGATCGCCCTCAATGTGTGGCCGCATGACCCGCATTGACGTCGGCCCGGCTCCGGTGCCGGATCACGCATTGTGCTGACCAAACCCGCGTCGGAATGACGCGTGCCGCAAAATTTGCCTCCTGCGCGAAACCGTCTAAAGTGAATGCAACCGGTGTGCATTGTCCGCGCCATATTCCCGCGGGCATGCAAGGCCGGTCAGCCCGCGAACACAATCGTCCGGCCGGTGGCGGACGACGGACGCGGTCATTCATTTTCTACCGGACGGTTGAGGCGGCTCCCATGCAGATCAATTTCCCGAACGAGGCGCCCGAGTATTCGGGGCGCGAACTGACGCTCGCGTTTCCGGCGTTGGTCAATGGCGAGCGCGTTCAATGCCACATCACCGCCGAGGCGATGGAAGACCATTTCGGTGCGGCGTCGCCGCGCTTCGAGGACATGGTCGGCGCGTTCGACATGCACCGTGATCGCATCGAGGCAGCGGCGCGGCGCCTGCTGTCGGAAACGCGTGCGCAATGCGTGACGCTGCGCAGCGGCTACGTGCGCTTCTACGAGGCGAACTGGCGTTGACCCGACTAGCCGGGCAGTGATCGAGCGGGCGCCATTGCAGTGCATGGCGCCCTTGTCGTATTGATGGTATCGGCGGTATCGGCGCGGCCCGGGCGCATGCGTGCGCGGCGAGCGATTGCCGCGCGGCCATGACCGTGTGCCACGGCCGCCTGCGAGGCGGTGCAAGTTTCCCCTGCCTGTTTCCCGTTCACGGCGCGGCGACGATCGTGTAGGCGTCGTGCGTGCGCGTGATGCGTGCAAAGCCGCACGCGGAGAGATGCATGCCCGCGATCAGCAGGTTCCCGGCACTGGCTTCGGCGAGCAGCGTCGCGCGCGTCGCCGATGCGTGCGACGGATCGTGGTCGAACGCGATCGATACGTGCGGCCGGGCCACCTGGATCGGCGCGAAGTGGACAACATCGCCCCAGATCAGCAGACGCTCTCCGCGTGACTCGACAAGATAGCCCGTATGCCCGGGCGTATGTCCCGGCAGCGGCACGGCCGCAATGCCGGGCAGCACCTCGCCGTCGTCGACGGTGCGAAGGGCCTTGCGATACGCATCGAACACCTGCCGCGCGATCCGGAAATTGCCCTGCGCGCGCGCGCTGGCGCGTGCAAATGATTCGTCATCCTGCCAGAAGTCGATTTCCCGCTGGTGGACCACCAGTTCGGCATCGCGGAACGCCGCGTGGCCGAGCGCATCGATCAGTCCGCCGACATGGTCCGGATGCGCGTGCGTGAGCAGGATCGTGTCGATGTCGGTCGGCGCCACGCCGGCGAGCGGGAGCGCCGATTTCAGCCGGCCGCCCCAGTTCCGGATGCCGCCCGCGCCGGCATCGACCAGGATCGTGCGGCCGTTGCCGCGGATCACGTAGCAGTTGATGTTCACGACGGACGGATCGGGCACGCCCGCATCGCGCAGGATGCGGTCCGCGTCGGCCGGATCGATGTTCGACAGCAGGTCGAGGCCGGCCGTGAGCGTTCCGTCGCTGATCGACGTGACGGAGAACGCGCCGATCTGCCGGCTCGGGAAAGGGTAGGCGCACATGGGCGAGCTCCGTTTATCGTGCGGCCGGCGTGGCCGGTGCGGCAGGCGTGCGCACGAGCTGCGGGCCCATCGGCGCGTAGAGCCGGATTGCGCCGGACGCATCGGCGGCGCGATGCGCGGTGTCGCGCGCCAGCACGGCCAGCCATCGGCGCGCGGGACGCCGGTCGAGCGCGATCGCGTGCAGGCTCGACGGCGTGAGGCCCAGCCGCGCCAGCGGGGCGGGATCCGCATCGCAGACCGCGAGCAGCGCGTGGGCCGTCACCGCGGGCGCCGCGCCTGCGTGGTCGTACACGTTGCGCCGCCAGTCGGTGATGTGCGGCTGCCAGCGGGCGAAGTTGCCGCCTCCGTTGTCGCGATACTCGGCGGAGCCGAGCACGTCGGGCGCGTCGATCGTGTGGAGCGCCAGATAGCGCGGGCCTGTCCCGTCCAACGCGCTGAAACGCTGCGACGTGACGAAACCGGATACCGAGATGAGGGCCGGCAGCTTGACCCGGCTGTAGAAGTCATTCCATTCGGCCTCGGAGGCCGGATCGGCGAAACTGCATTCGACCGTGTAGATCATGACGATGTCCTCGCGGGGGGCGCGGGGCAGCGAACGCGCTGCCGCTCGATTGGTTGATGTTATGTCATGATAATCACGCGAAAACCGACTGAAAAACGACGATTCGTCACCCTTCGATGACATTTGATCAAGCTGGTGCAGGCGTCGTCCAGCAAGGAGAAGCGCGATGCGACGCAGGATCCCCAGCAATTCGGCCTTGATGGCATTCGAGGCTGCCGCACGGCACGGCAGCTTTGCGCGCGCCGCCGACGAACTCGCGTTGACGGAAGGCGCGATCAGCCGGCAGATCGGCCGCCTGGAGGCATTCCTCGGCATCGTGCTGTTCGAGCGCGTCGGCAATCGCGTGCGGCTCGCGCCGAACGGCGCGCGTTATGCGGCCCAGGTGCGCGACGTGCTCGATCGGCTGGAGCGCGAGTGCCAGTACATGATGGGTCAGCCCGGCGACGGCGGCAGTCTCGACATCGCGGTCACGCCGACGTTCGCGACGCGCTGGCTGATCCCGCGCCTGAAACGGTTTCACGACCGGCACCCGAACATCACCGTGCATTTCGCGGAGCGGGCCGACCCGTTCGTCCTGCCTGACAGCGGCTTCGACGCGGCGATTCACTTCGAGCATCCGGCGTGGGCGGGCATGCACACGCATCGGCTGTTCGAGGAGGTGCTGTTGCCTGTCTGCCATCCGTCGCTGCTCGCGGGCGCGCCGCCGGAGACGCTGCTGGATGCGTTGCCGCGCCTGCACAAGCGGCAGACGCCGGATGCGTGGTCGCAGTACGTGCAGGAGACCGGATTGCCGGTCGCCAATCCGGCGGCCGGCGCGCGCTACGATCTCCATTCGATGCTGATTGCCGCTGCGCTGGCGGGACTCGGCGTGGCGCTGGTGCCGCGCCTGTACGTCGACGCCGAGATCGCGCAGGGCCTGCTCGCCGCGCCCTGGCCGGACAGCCGGCGCGTCGCGAAGCGCTTCTGCCTCGTCCTGCCCGAGCCGCTGGATCTCGGCGACGGTCCGTTGCAGACATTTGCGCGCTGGGTGCTCGACGAGGCCGGGGCCTGACTGTCGTTTGCCCGCGCGTAGTGCACGACGCGCGGGAGCAGACGCCTGATGCCGCGTCGGAGATGGTCGAAAAAAAACGCCACCCGAAGGTGGCGTTCCTTGCATCATGCGCAGCGGCGCGTCACGCCACGCTCATTCGCTGCCGAGATAGAAGAAGCGGAACAGGAACACGGCGGCGATCACCCACACGACCGGCTTGACCTGGCGTGCCTGGCCCGTCAGCAGCTTGAGGCCGGCGTACGAGATGAAGCCGAACGCGACACCGTTCGCGATCGAGTACGTGAACGGCATCAGCAGCGCGGTCAGCGCGGCCGGCACGGCTTCGGTCGCATCGTCCCACGGCACTTCGACCATCTCGCGCAGCATCAGGCACGACACGTACAGCAGCGCAGGTGCGGTCGCGTAGGCCGGCACGACGCCCGCGAGCGGCGCGATGAACAGGCAGGCGAGGAACAGCACCGCGACGGTGAGTGCCGTCATCCCGGTGCGGCCGCCGGCCTGCACACCCGATGCGCTCTCGATGTACGCGGTGGTCGACGACGTGCCCAGGACCGAGCCCGCGACGATCGCGGTGCTGTCGGCGAGCAGCGCCTTGTTCAGCCGGTCCATCTTGCCGTGGACGAGCAGGCCCGCGCGGTTCGCGACGCCCATCAGCGTGCCGGTCGCGTCGAACAGCTCGACGAGGAAGAACACGAGGATCACGTTGATGATGCCGGTCGACAGTGCGGCGCCGATGTCGAGCTTGAACAGCGTCGCGTCGATCGACGGCGGCGCCGAGAACACGCCGTGGAACTGGTTGTCGCCGAAGAAGAACGACAGGATCGTGACGCCGAGGATGCCGATCAGAATCGCGCCGCGCACGCGCAGGTGGTCGAGCGTGACGATCGTGAAGAAGCCGATGATCGCGAGGATCGTGTCGTGCTTGTGCAGGTCGCCGAGCGTGACCAGCGTGGCCGGGTTGCCGACGATCACGCCCGACGTCTTCAGCGAGATGATGCCGAGGAACAGGCCGATGCCCGCGGTGATCGAGATCCGCAGTGATTTCGGAATGCCGTTGACGATCGCTTCGCGCACGCGGAACAGCGTGACGATCAGGAACAGGCAGCCGGAGATGAACACTGCGCCGAGCGCGGCCTGCCACGAGAAGCCGAGGCCCTTCACGACGGTATAGGCGAAGTACGCGTTGAGGCCCATGCCGGGCGCGCACGCGATCGGGTAGTTCGCGTACAGGCCCATGATCAGCGACGCGAGCGCCGCGACGAGGCAGGTCGCGACGAATACCGATTCCTTCGGCATGCCGGCGTCGCCGAGGATCGCGGGGTTCACGAAGATGATGTAGGCCATCGTCAGGAACGTGGTGACGCCCGCGAGTAGTTCGGTGCGGAAGTCGGTGCCGGCTTCTTCGAAGCCGAAATACCGCTTGATGGATTCCATGAAGGCGTTTCTCCGGTCGGGTTGTCGTGTTGCTTGTTGATTCGACTTGTTGTATGCGCGGCCAACCATGCACGGCCGCCGTACTGTAACCAGCCACTAATATCGGTCTATCGGCGGATTGTAATAGCCGGGATAGGTTGGACGATATAGTCGCGGGGCACGATCGGCGGACGGCACGGCAAGACTGACTGCGTGGCCGCGCGGCGGCGCGCATTTTACCGGTTCGGATGGGGAGGGCGGCGGAAAGCAGCGGGTGCTACATGCACCGCGGCAAGGCACGGCGGCGTGGTGGCCGCATCGACATGCGGCTGAAATGACGTGCCCGCATGCTGCACGGAAGCAGTGCGCGCGTGCGGCGGGGCATCACGCGTGCAGCGCATGCGGACGCGGACCGATGCATTCGTCAGTCCAGGGCGGCGCGGGCATCGGGCTATCCTGCCGTGAAGCCGTTCCGCGCGCAACTGTCATATCGTGCTGCAGTGCGGACTGTGGTTTCTGTGTAAAAGTTTGCAAGACCACATCGCGTTAACCGGCAACTCTTTCTAGGATAGATACACCTCGCACGCACGCCGGGCCGATCGCTGCCGATTCCGGGGAGTCGGTGGCCCGCGTAGCGCCATGGCGTGAAGTGCGGCGGCGGCCGTTGCGCGTACGGGCAAGCGCGCGGCCGGTTGCGATTGCCCGATGCGGGTTTGTCCGTTTCTACGGAGGTCAGCATGTTGAACTGGATCAGCCGTTGGGCGATGCGGCACGCCCCTACGCCAGAGAAAACCGCTGCGTCGATGCTTGTCACTGCGCGCATGGAACTGTTCACTGCCGAGCAGCGCGTCATCGATGCGAAATTACAAGCGGATTACTGGCGCACGCGCGTGTCCTTTCTCGAGGAGGTGCAAAAGCAAGGCATCGATCCTTGGGTGAGCGCGCAGGCATCCCAGCGTCCTGACATCGAAGCCAGTCCTCGCGGCACCGGCCCGCGTCTCGCCGCCAGCACCTGATGTCCGCACGCGGCGCGCGATCGCTCGCGGCATGCATCGGCGTGCCGCGTCATTCGCCGCGCACCTGCGATGCGATGCGTCGCAGGTGCGCGCATTTCGTTACGCCGTCACGCGCTGCGCGCATGGCGGCGTTCGCATTACTCCCGACTTCGCCAGACCTCGCGCATCATGCGCCGCATCCGCGCGAGCGCGCGCTGTAGCCGCACGCCGCGCTGCACGTAAGCGGTCGTGATCGACGCCTCGACCGGGCAGTCGGCATCCGTGCTCACCCAGATCCGTTCGCCGCGCGGGATACGCAGCACGTCGCCGGGCCGCATCCAGTAATCATCGACACTCGTCTGGCGCGTCAGCCACAGCGACGCGTCGTGTACGCGGATCTCGGCATCGCTCGGCGCACGCCACGTCAGCGTCTTGCGCGGCGCGACGGCGAAATGAATCACGACTCTCGGCAACGCGATCGCGTCGGCGCGGCGCAGATCGGGACGAACAAACAGCTGGCTGGCTTGGTCCATCGTCATCTCCATTCGTTGAGCCGGGCGGATGACGCGCACCAAACAAAAAAGCCTCATCCGTTTCCGGTGAGGCCTTGTGTGACATGCGGTACTGCTGTCGATGCTAACGCACAAGCGCCTCCGGTGACGCGCCCCAATGGGCGTTCACTCGAGGATTAATCGCGATGGCGATGAGCTTGAACGTAGGCATGCGAACGAGTTTGTCGTGCAGGCGTGGCGTTGTCAACGAAAATTTCGAGATACGTGCGGATCACGCGTCGCGTTGCGCGAGCGCGTTCACGAGCAGTTCGGACAGCAGGCCGGTCATCCCGTCCGGATGCGTCGCCGCGCGTACCTTCAACTGCTCGACCAGTTCCGCGTTGAGCTTGCACGCGAACGGCACGAGCCCTTGCTCCTGGTCCAGCTTGCGCTGCGCGCGGCGGTCGAGCTTCACGGATTCTTCGGCACCCTTGCCGAAACGCGCGGGGCTCGACTGCTTCATCGCGTGCGTCAGCTTGAGCGCCTTGTTTTTCTCGAGATCGGTTTTCTTCATGGCCATCGCGGCACCTCCGGGGAAATGAAGCCGCGATTGTACGCATTTCGCCACGCGGTGCGCGTGCAGCGCGTGCGCACCGCCGACGGGCCGAGGCCAGGCCACGTGCATCAAGCCTCCTTCGTGGCCCCCCAGTTGCCGCCATGCGCGGCCGCCTGCGCGGCCGGCGAGCGCGCGAGGTACGCGAGCGCCTGTTCGGTCGACCCTTCGTGGTGCGGCGTGTAGCTGGGCTTGAAGTAGCGCAGCGCCGCGCCGATCACCTTCCAGAACGACGGCAGGTGCCCGCGCCGCGAGCCCTGCCACCACGACAGCACGAAGCCCGGGTAGCGGCCCGCGTCCGGATCGCGCCGGTACATGAACTTCGCGCCCGTCGTGATGTAGTAGAGCAGCAGCACGATCACGAACGCCATGTGCAGGCAGCGCTCCGGATAGGTGCCGCCCATGTGGCGGTAGATGTCGAATGCGACGGTGCGATGCTCGACTTCCTCGGCGCCGTGCCAGCGCAGCAGGTCGACCATCGTCGGGTCGGCACGGCCTTCGTCGAGCCCGTGCGCGTTGAGCACCCAGTTGCCGAGATAGCCGAAGAAATGCTCGAGCGACGCGATCACCGCGAGCTGCTGGCGCAGCCAGAAGCGCGTATGGCCGATCTTCAGGCCGAACGGCGCCTCGCCGAGCACGCGCGTGAAGAGCCAGTTGAGCTTCTGCGTGAACGGCTTCGTGTCGATCCCGTGGCGGTCGTAGTAATGCTTGAGCACGCCGCCGTGCGAGCGCGAATGCACGGCCTCCTGGCGCAGGAAGCCTTCGGCCTCGTCGCGCAGCCGCGCGTCGGTGATATGCGGCAGCGCCTTGTTGTATACGCGGCAGAACCACAGCTCGCCTTCCGGGAACAGCAGGTTCAGGGTGTTGATGATGTGCGTGCTGCCCGGATCGTTCGGCACCCAGGTGATCGGCGTGTCGCTGAAGTCGAACTTCACGTGCCGGGCCTTGATCTTGTGGTAGTCGGCGGTAGCGGTCATCTGTGTCTCCGTGTGCGGCGTTGTTGCGGCCTATCGCGGCTGGTTGCGGTTTATTGCGGCCTCATGCGGACTCTTGCGCCGTCAATGCGATGCCATGCTGACGCGGGCGATCATCCGGCCGAGCCAGGGCATGAAGCGGCCGACGAAGCGCAGCGTGTGTGCTTCGGTGCCGACCGCGACGACCGGCCGGTTGCGCAGCACGCCGTCGACCATCGCCTGCGCGACGGTTTCGGGTTTCAGGCCGCGCATCTGGTAGAGCTTCGTCGCGCGTTTGCGCAGGCGCACTTCGTCCTGCGCATTGGCGCCCGCGTATTGCGTCGACGCCATGATTCCGGTTTCCGCGAAGCCGGGGCACACGGCCGTCACGCCGATGCCTTTTCCGGCCAGCTCCGCGCGCATGCACTCGCTCAGCATCAGCACCGCGGCCTTGGTCGTCGCGTAGGCCGGCAGGTCGCGCGACGGCCCGAACGCAGCCGCCGACGCGGTGTTGACGATGTGGCCGCCGCTGCCGCGTGCGGCCATCTGCTTCGCGAACAGGCGCGAGCCGTGGATCACGCCCCACAGGTTCACGTGCAGGATCCGCTCCCAGTGCGCGGCGCTCGTGTCGAGAATGCCGCCCGCCATGCCGATGCCCGCGTTGTTGATCACGACGTCCGCGCCGCCGAGTTCGGCGCCGACCCAGTCGGCCAGCGCTTCCATCTCGTCGGCCGAGCCGACGTCGACGCGCTGCGCATGTGCGTGCGTGCCGATCAGCCGGACCAGCAGCGCGGTGCGCTCGGCGCTTGCCAGATCGATATCGGCCGCGACGATCGTCGCGCCTTCGCGCGCGAAGGCCAGCGCCGCGCAGCGGCCGATCCCGCTGCCCGCGCCGGTGACGACCGCGACCTTGCCGCTGAAGCGTCCGCTCGTCGAGCGCCGCCGCGCGTTCGCGAGTGCGGGCGGCTCGTCGCCACGCTCGACCGCGTCGATCAGGTCCTGCGCGAGTCCCGCGAAGCGTGCGGGATCGGCGAGCGGCAGCCAGTGCCCGGCCGCGACTTCGCGCCGGTAGTACTGCGGCACCCAGCGCGACAGGTCTTCGGACAGCGCCGGGCTCACGTACTTGTCGCCGAGCGGCACGATCGTCTGCACGGGCGCATGCGCGTAGCGCTCGCGCGGCGCGAAGAGGCAGCGGATGAAGTTCGCGCGATAGAGACGCACGCCGCGCGCGCCGTCGTCGGCCTGCGTCGCGCGCGGCGCGACGGGCGTCTTCTCGACGCGGCGCAGCAGGCCCGGCCATGCGCGGCCGAGCCACAGCCGCCAGTTCAGTTCGGGGATGAACGGCAGGTGGAACAGGTACACGTACCACGACCGCACGAGCTGGCCGCCGAGCGTGGCCAACGATGCGGGCGTCGGATGCAGCACGCGTTCGCGCATCCAGAAGCCGACGTGGTCGAGGCACGGGCCCGAGCATGACGTGTACGACGCGATGCGGCCGGCGAGCCGCGGCTCGGTGACGAACTCCCAGCCCTGGATCGAGCCCCAGTCGTGCGCGATCAGGTGGACGGGGCGGCCCGGGCAGAGCGCGTCGATCACCGCGATGAAGTCGTCGGTCAGCTTCGCGAGATGGTAGTCGGCCGTGCGCGCCGGCACGCCCGACAGGCCCGCGCCGCGCACGTCGTAGGCGATCACGTAATGCTGGCGCGCGAGCAGCGGCGCGACGTCCTGCCAGACGCTGCTGTTGTCCGGATAGCCATGCACGAGCACGACCGGCGTGCGAGCGGGGTCGCCCCAGGTGCGCACGGCGAGCGTCAGGTCGCCGGATGTGACGGCGGTTTCGGTGAACACCGAATCGAACAGGGCCAGCGGCGCTTCGTCGGAAAGAGGCTGCATCGTGTGTCCGTTCAGAAGGAGAAAGGGCGCGTCAGGCGGCGGCCGGCACGGTCGCGATCGCGTTCGCGCGCTCGGCCTGGCGGCGCTGCCAGCGGCGCACGTGCGGCAGGTCGTCGTCGAGCCAGTACGCGTCGTCGCCGGTGATCACGAGCAGCTCCTCGAACTTCGCGCCGACGCCCGCGAAGCCCAGGTGCGGCTCGACAGCCCACAGGCCCGGCACCGGCGCGTGCTCGGAGCGGCGGTCGATCGACCACAGTGGCGACCAGCCCTGCTGCCTGGCCGCGCGGCCCTGGTCGAGCAGCAGGTTGCGGGTCGCGTTCAGCCCGAAGCGGGCGACGAAGCGCGGCGTCGACAGCTTGTGGATCTTCGCGACGCGGTGCGCGAGCACCTTGAACGGATACGCCTTGTGACGCGGCTCGACGCCCTGGCGGCGGCACAGCGCGTCGACTTCCTGCGCGACTTCGGCCATCGGCCGGCGCTCCTTGACGAGCCGCACGATCAGCGCGCGGTGGTCCATCAGGTCGTCCTGCAACTGCTCGAGGATCGGGTTCTCGCCGAGGCAGTGCGCGTAGCCGACGTCGGCGACGATGCCGTCGAGCACCGGCGCGACGTCGAGAATCACCGGCATGTCGGTCTCGAGCTGGCGGTTGCTCGGGAAGAACGCGAGATTGAAGCCGCCCATGTGCTTGAGGCCGGAGAAGCCTTCGAACGCGGTGCGGTCGCCGAACCACGCGAACGGCTTGTGCAGCCAGTCGCGCACGCCGTGGTCCTGCAGCCATTCGGTGAGCAGGCGCGCCGCGTCCTTCTCGGTGATGCCGGGATACAGCATGCCGCCGACCGTTTCCACGCAGCGGTACGCGAGCTGCTGGACCGCGCGGAACTGCGGCAGTTCTTCGGTGTGGATTTCCGGCAGCGGATGGTCGGCCATGGTGCGTCGTCTCCTGTTTCGGATGTCGACCCAACCCGGCGCTTGCGCCGTGGGTTCGGTCCCATGCAAGGTTGTCGTTGCTGATCCGGAACGCACCCGCCGGGCGTCACTGCCACGGGTTATTCGGCCAGCACTTAATGTGCCATTAATCAATGTCACAATAATAGACGGTTCAGTGAGACGCGTCAGTGGGCGGGGATGAGGGCTTTTCCTAATGAAGCGGGGAAATGGAGTCAACGCTCTAGATTCCCGGCTGGCGGCCGTCCGGGGCGGCTCGGGATGTTGCGCTGTCGCTCCGGATCAACTTGGCGTCGCATCGCGGCGCGACGCTGTCAAATTGCCGAAATAATTTCGTCAGATCATTCGCCCCCATTTCGGAGCCGCCCCGGCTTCGCGGGGCCAATGAGCCGCCGGCGCGCCGCGATGCGCGCCGCGCGTCGCGCGGGGTAGCGACCGAAGCCGACTCGTCATTTCCACGGAGAGAGACCATGCAGCGCCGCACGTTCATGAACACCCTTGCCGCGGCGACCGCCGCGACGTCGTTGATGCTCAAGGCCGGCACGGCCGACGCAAAGAATGCCGCCTCGCCGGACGCGCTGGACCCGGGCCGCTGGTCGCCGTTCAACGCCGCGCGCCTGCAGGCGGTGCTCGACCAGCATGGCGTCGGGAGCCCGCGCTACGACGCGAAGCGCCGCCCGTACGCGGTGTTCGACTGGGACAACACGTGCATCATGAACGACTGCGAAGAGGCGTTGCTGATGTACCAGATCGACCATCTGCAGTACAAGCTGACGCCGGACGAATTCGTCGGCGTGATGTGGAAGGACGTGCCGAAGGGCGCGTTCATGAAGGACTACACGACGGTGGACGGCAAGCCGGTGACGATGGAGGACCTCGCCGCCGACGTCGAGTCCGACTATCGGTGGCTCTATGCGAACTACAAGGGATTCGGCGGCGACAAGAGCCTCGACGAGGTTCGCGAGACCGACCAGTTCAAGGATTTCCGCGCGAAGCTGTACTTCATGTACGACGCGATCTGCGACACGCATCCGCTCGAGATCGGCTACAAGTGGATCATCTACTTCTACAAGAACATGACGACCGCCGAGCTGCAGGCGATGGCGGAAGCGTCCAACAACTACGCGATCGGCGACGCGCTGCGCAAGGTCCGGTACGAAAGCCCGAAGACGCTGCCGGGCAAGGCCGGCGTGGTCGCCGACATGCACTTCCACGGCATCCGCATCCATGAGGAAATCCGCGCGGTGATGCACACGCTGCGCGCGAACGGCATCGACGTGTACGTGAGCACCGCGTCGCTCGACGACGTCGTGCGCGTGTTCGCCGGCAATCCGAACTATGGCTACGGCGTGCCGCCCGAGAACGTGATCGGCCTGCGCCTCGACATGCAGGACGGCAAGTACGTGAGCCACTACCCGGACGGCTGGCACTTCAACTACGGCCCGGGCAAGACGGTCGGCATCCGCAACGTGCTCGAGTCGAAGAAGGGCTACGGTCCGCTGCTGGTGTTCGGCGACAGCGACGGCGACGCGTGGATGCTGCGCGATTTCAAGGACACCGCGGCCGGCGTGATCGTCAACCGGATGAAGAAGGGCGAGATCGGCGCGGACAGCAAGCTCGCGGCCGAGCAGATCGGCAACCCGAACGCGCGCTTCCTGCTGCAGGGCCGCGACGAGCACACGGGCCTGATGATCCCGGACGAGAAGTCGATCAAGTACGGCAAGACGGAGCGCAAGCTGCTGGCGTGAAGCGTGAAGCGTGAAGCGTGAAGCGTGAAGCGTGAAGCGTGACGGGCGCCGGGCCGCGCTGGCCCGCGTCCGTCGGGATCGGCCGCCGCATCGCGCGCGCCGGGAAACGTCAGGCTCACCGTTCGCGCGGCGGCCCGAAGCGCTCCAGCAACGAACTCAGCAGCTCGACCGGCAGCGGGAACACGATCGTCGAATTCTTGTCCGCGGCGATCGTCGTCAGCGTCTGCAGATAGCGCAGCTGCATCGCCTGCGGCTGCAGCGCGAGCCGCTGCGCGGCCTGCAGCAGCTTCTCGGACGCCTGCAGCTCGCCTTCCGCGTGGATCACCTTCGCGCGCCGTTCGCGCTCGGCTTCCGCCTGCCGCGCGATCGCACGGACCATCGTCTCGTTCAGGTCGACGTGCTTGATCTCGACCGTCGACACCTTGATGCCCCAGGCGTCGGTCTGCGCGTCGAGCGTCTTCTGGATGTCGGCGTTCAACTGCTCGCGCTCGGCGAGCAGCGCGTCCAGCTCGTGCTTGCCGAGCACCGAACGCAGCGTCGTCTGCGCGAGCTGGCTCGTCGCGTCGAAGAAGCGCGCGACCTGGATCACGGCCTTCTCCGGATCGACGACGCGGAAATACACGACCGCATTCACCTTCACCGACACGTTGTCGCGCGTGATCACGTCCTGCGCGGGCACGTCGAACACGACGGTGCGCAGGTCGATCCGCACGACCTGCTGGACGATCGGGATGATCAGCACGAGCCCGGGCCCCTTGACCTTCCAGAAGCGGCCGAGCATGAACACGACGCCGCGCTCGTATTCGCGGAAGATGCGGATCGACGATGCAACAAGCAGCACCGCGAAAACGATCAGAAGGCTGCTGAAGCCGAACGTGTAGCCGATCATGGTTTTTCTCCTTTGTTGATCGGATTGTGCGCATTCGCGCTTGCGCCGGTCCCGCCCACGCGGGAGTCGACCGGAGCTGGCGGTTCGGCGCCTGCCGCGGTCCCGCGCAGAGCGGCCGGCATGTCGTAAAGCGGGGCGACGGTAAGCATCAGCCCTTGGCGGCCCGTGACGCGCACCCGGCAGCCCGCGGCGAGCGGCGCATTGCTGGCGACCCGCCAGCGCTCGCCGCGCACCAGCGCCCAGCCGGCGGCCGACGGCGCGGGGCCCGCAGCCGTTTGCGGCTGGTCGGGCCGCAGGCCGTCGTCGAGCACTTCGCCGATGCTGCCGACCATCGCTTCGCCGCCGCTGACGACCGGGCGGCGCCGCGCGCGCAGCGCGAGGCTCGACACCCCCGCGACGAGCAGCCCGCCGCCCAGCGCGAGGCCCACGATCAGCGGCCACGGGATGCCGTAGCCGGGCACGTCGGTATCGATCAGCATCAGCGCGCCGATCGTGAACGACACGATGCCGCCGAACCCGAGCACGCCGAAGGTCGGCAGGAACGCCTCGGCGACGAGGCACGCGAGCCCGAGCAGCACGAGCCCGAGGCCCGCGTAGTTGACCGGCAGCAGCTGCATCGCGAACAGGCCGATCAGCAGGCAGATCGTGCCGACGAGGCCCGGCAGCACGAAGCCGGGGTTCGCGAATTCGAAGAAGAGGCCGTAGATGCCGAGCGTCAGCAGGATCAGCGCGACATTCGGATCCGCGATGATCGACAGGAAGCGGTTGCGCCAGTCGGGCTCGACGGCGACGAGCGGCGCATGCGCGGTCGCGAGCCGCTGCACGCCGCTGGACGTCGTCACGGTGCGGCCGTCGAGCTGGCGCGCGAGGTCGGCCGGGTCCTGCGCGATCAGGTCGACGACATGCTGCGCGCGCGCTTCGGTCGCGGACAGGCTCACCGCTTCGCGCACCGCGCGCTCGCCCCATTCGGCGTTGCGGCCGCGCAGCTGCGCGAGGCCGCGGATGTACGCGGCGGCGTCCTGCATCGCCTTGCGGATCTCGGTCGATTGCGTGTCGGTCGGCAGTGCGCTCGACGCGGCTGAAGGCCCGGACGCGGGTGACGCGGGTGACGTGGGCGACGCGGGTGGTGCGCCGGTCGGCGACGGCGGGTTGCCCCCGGGCGCGCCGCCGCCGATGCCGAACTGGACGGGCGAAGCCGCGCCGAGGTTGGTGCCCGGCGCCATCGCCGCGATGTGGCTCGCGTACACGATATAGGTGCCCGCGCTCGCCGCGCGCGCGCCGCTCGGCGCGACGAACGCCGCGACCGGCACCGGCGAGCCGAGGATGGCCTTGATGATCTGCCGCATCGACGTGTCGAGGCCGCCGGGCGTATCGAGCTGCAGGATCGCGAGCGGCGCACGTTCGCGCGCCGCGCGGCTTAACCCGCGGACGATGAAGTCGGCGCTGGCCGGCCCGATCGCGCCGTTCACCGTCATCACGATGACGGGCGGATGGCCCGCCAGCGCGGGCGGCGCGGGCGGCGGCGTGGCGACGGCCGCACAGACGACGAGCAGCGCCGCGAACAGCGCGGCGCGCGCGACCCGCGCAGAGAGCGGGTGGGGAAGATGGCGGCCCGACGCGTCGTGCGTCGGCAGATGCCAATGATGTTGAAAGCGCATCGGGACGTCCGGGCGGCGCGCGGCCGCACGCCGTCCGGTCCGCAGGAAGGGCGCTGGCCCGATGCTTAAAGAGTAGGCGGTTTCTGCGGATTATGCGGTTTCTGCGGAACGCGCGATGGCGGGCGCAGCCGGGGCGGCGGTGTTGCAGATGTCACAAAGCTCGCCGAAGCCGCTGAAGCCGCCGAAGCTGCCGAAGCCGCTGAAGCCGCTGAAGCCGCTGAAGCCGCTGAAGCCGCCGAAGCCGCTGAAGCCGCTGAAGCTGCCGAAGCCGCCGAAGCCGCCGAAGCCGCCGAAGCCGCCGAAGCCGCTGAAGCTGCCGAAGCTGCCGAAGCTGCCGAAGCTGCCGAAGCCGCGAAATCAGCGCGCCCCAGCCGTGCGCCCCAGCGCCTCGTCGCGAAACTCGGCCGGGCTGCGTCCGCTCCACTTGCGAAACGCGCGGTAGAACGCGCTCGGCTCCGCGAAGCCGGCCGCCGCGGCGACGTCGGCGATCGTGCGCGACGGATCGGCGAGCGCCTCGAACGCGAGGTCGCGCCGCAGCGCGTCCTTGATCGACTGGTACGCGTGACCTTCCTGGTGCAGCTTGCGGCGCAGCGTCGCCTCGGCCACGTGCAGCCGCACGGCCATCTCCGACGCGCCCGGCCACGCGGCGGGCGGCATCCCGCGCAGCACCGCGCGCACGCGCTGCGCGAGCGCGTTCGGGTTGCGGTACTTGACGATGAAGCTGGCCGGCGCGTTGCGCAGGAACGTCTTCAGCGTTTTCGCGTTCTGCACGACCGGCAGCGCCGCGAATTCGGGATCGAAATCGACATACGAATCGGGCTGGTTGAAGCGCATGTCGTCGCAGAACATCGACGGGTACTCATGCTCGGCGGGCGGCGTGTCGCAGCGGAAGCTCGCATGCAGCAGCGGGATGCGCCGGCCAATCAGCCAGCAGGTGAGGCCGTACACGATGATGAAATAGGTCGCGTACGTGAACATCGCCGGCCCCGGGCCGTTGTTGCGGTGCACGAAGCGCAGCCGCACGCGCTGCGGGTTCGCGTCGAGCTCCGCATGCAGGTCGTCGAGCACGCAGTGCATGAAGTTCACCGCGCGCGCCATCGCATGCAGGCCGTCGCGCGCGGTGAGTGCCGCCTGGCTCATCGCGATGAAGCTGCCGCTCCTCATCGGGTGGCGGTCCTGGCCGAAGAACTCGTCGTCGAGCGTGCGCGCGATCGCGTTCCACAGCGCGCCGTACTGCTGCGCGGACACCCGCGCACGCGGCTGGTCGAGCAGCGCCGGTGCGATGCCGGCCTGCGCGAGCAGCGGCTCGGCCGCGACGCCGCGCCGCGTCGCGAGCGCGACGCTGTACGCGACCAGGCTGATCGCGATGGTTCCCTTTTCTTCCTGCTTCATCGACGGCGCCGCTATGGCAAAAACGCTCAGTGTAATTGAGCGCGGCGAGCATCGAACAGTTGCGCACGCTTGCCTACACTAGTTTCATCCAAACATATTGCGGCCGGGCCACGCGCGGCCGCCGGGAGACAGCAGCGCCATGGACGAGCTTTACACCGAAGACCAGCGGATGATTCGCGACGCCGCGCGCGCTTTTGCCACCGACGTGCTGGCGCCGAACGCCGCGCAGTGGGACCGCGACGCGCACCTGCCGGACGAGGTCGTCGCGCAGCTCGGCGAGCTGGGGCTGCTCGGGATGATCGTGCCGCAGGAGCTCGGCGGTTCGTATACGGACTACGTCGCCTACGCGCTCGCGATGGAGGAGGTCGCCGCCGGCGACGCGTCATGCGCGACGATGATGAGCGTGCACAACTCGGTCGGCTGCGGGCCGATCCTCGGTTTCGGCACGCCCGCGCAGAAGGAACGCTGGCTTGCCGACATGGCGGCGGGCCGCACGATCGGCGCGTTCTGCCTGACCGAGCCGCAGGCCGGCTCCGAAGCGCACAACCTGCGCACCCGCGCGGAACTGCGCGACGGCAAATGGGTGCTCAACGGCGCGAAGCAGTTCGTGACCAACGGCCAGCGCGCCGGCATCGCGATCGTTTTTGCCATCACGGACCCGGACGCCGGCAAGCGCGGCATCTCCGCATTCCTCGTGCCGACCGACACGCCGGGCTTCATCGTCGGCAAGCCCGAGAAGAAGATGGGCATCAAGGCGTCCGACACGTGCGCGATCACGTTCGAGAACTGCGCGATTCCCGAGGAGAACCTGCTCGGCAATCGCGGCGAAGGGCTGAAGATCGCGCTGTCGAACCTCGAAGGCGGCCGGATCGGCATTGCCGCGCAGGCGCTCGGCATCGCGCGCGCCGCGTTCGACAAGGCGCGCCGCTATGCGGGCGAGCGCGTGCAGTTCGGCAAGCCGCTCGCCGAGCATCAGGCGATCCAGCAGAAGCTCGCGGACATGGCGACGCAGATCAACGCCGCGCGCCTGCTCGTGCATCACGCGGCGAAGCTGCGCACGGCCGGCCTGCCGTGCCTGTCGGAAGCGTCGCAGGCAAAGCTGTTCGCGTCGGAGATGGCCGAGCGCGTGTGCTCGGATGCGATCCAGATTCATGGCGGCTACGGCTATCTCGCCGATTACGAAGTCGAGCGTCATTACCGCGACGCGCGCATCACGCAGATCTACGAGGGAACCAGCGAAGTGCAACGGATGGTGATCGCGCGGCAGCTTTGAGCCGCGACGGTCGCCTTGACGGCGGCCCGCCTTGGCACGGGGGTATCGCGGTGAACGCGGCACGCAACGACGTGACCGCGCGCCGCGCGACATCGGAGCGGAGCGAGCACTCGAGCTTCGAACGCGTTGCAAGGGGCCGAACCCGGGGCGGAAGCACCGGGTTCGGCCGATGGTCTTGCAACGCGTCGACATGAGCGCCAAGGCATCCGCTCCGATCGAACGGAGACCGCGAAGCATGGGACCGGAGCAAGCGCTAAAGCGCTAGCTCCGGTCGACAGGAGACAGGAGACGACACGATGACGGTACAGGCATTCCTGGACGCACGCGACTTTCTGCTGCGCCATCGCACCGACTACGAAACCGCATACCGCGATTTCCAGTGGCCGGTGCTCGACACGTTCAACTGGGCGCTCGATTACTTCGACGTGATGGCGCGCTGCAACGACAAGCCCGCGCTGTGGATCGTCGACGCGGCGACCGGCACGGGCGACCCGTATTCGTTCGCGCAGATGTCCGAGCGCTCGTCGCGGATCGCGAACTGGCTGCGCGGCATCGGCGTCGTGCGCGGCGACCGGATCCTGCTGATGCTGCCGAACCGCGTCGAGCTGTGGGACGCGATGCTTGCCGCGATGAAGCTCGGCGCGATCGTGCTGCCGGCCACCACGCAACTGTCGGCCGACGACGTGCGCGACCGCGTGCAGATCGGCGGCGCGAAATATGCAATCGTCGACGAGAACGAAACCGCGAAATTCGAACAGCCGGACCTCGGCCTCGCGTTGAAGATCGTCGCCGGCGAGCCGCGCGCGGGCTGGCTCGCGATGAACGACGGCTACGCGGCGAGCGCCGCGTTCGAGCCGGACGCCGTCACGCACGCGGGCGATCCGATGCTGCTGTACTTCACGTCGGGCACGACGTCGAAGCCGAAGCTCGTCGAGCATACGCACCGCACCTATCCGGTCGGCCATCTGTCGACGATGTACTGGGTCGGCCTGCAGCCTGGCGACATCCACTGGAACATCAGCTCGCCCGGCTGGGCGAAGCACGCGTGGAGCTGCTTCTACGCGCCGTGGAATGCGCAGGCGTGCGTGTTCGCGTTCAACTACGCGCGCTTCGAGCCGAAGGTCGTGCTCGACGCGCTCGTCAAATACCAGGTGACGACGCTGTGCGCACCGCCGACCGTGTGGCGGATGCTCGTGCAGCAGCCGCTCGCGTCGTTCGACGTGAAGCTGCGCGAGATCGTCGGCGCGGGCGAGCCGCTGAACCCGGAGATCATCGAGCGCGTGAAGAAGGCGTGGGGCATCGCGATCCGCGACGGCTACGGCCAGACCGAGACGACCTGCCTGATCGGCAATTCGCCGGGCCAGCCGGTCGTGGCCGGGTCGATGGGCCGCCCGCTGCCCGGCTACACGATCGAACTGCTCGACCCGGACGGCGTGCCGGTGAGCGAAGGCGAAGTCGCGCTGCCGGTCGGCCCGGACGTCGCGCGGCCGGTCGGCCTGATGAAGGGCTATGCGAACAACCCCGACGCGACCGCGCACGCGATGCGCGACGGCCACTACCGCACGTCCGACATCGCAATGCGCCGCGACGACGGCTACTTCGTCTACATCGGCCGCGCGGACGACGTGTTCAAGTCGTCCGACTACCGGCTGAGCCCGTTCGAACTCGAAAGCGTACTGATCGAGCATCCGGCGATCGCCGAGGCGGCCGTCGTGCCGAGTCCGGACCCCGTGCGGCTCGCGGTGCCGAAGACCTTCATCACGCTGCGGCAGGGCTACGAGGAAAGCCCGGCGCTCGCGCTCGAGATCTTCCGCTTCTCGCGCGAGAAGCTCGCGCCGTACAAGCGCATTCGCCGCCTGCAGTTTGCGGATCTGCCGAAGACGATCTCCGGCAAGATCCGCCGCGTCGAGTTGCGCCGCCGCGAGATCGAGCGCGGCGACGACCCGGCCGCCCGGATGCCCGGCGAATACTGGGAAGAGGATTTTGCTGCCGAACTGAAATGACCTGAGCGCGGGCCGCGCGCACCGCGCTGTCGCGGCGCAGCGCCCGCAACCTGTCCACCGCAACCGCATCGAACCAGCCGCCTGCGCGCGACGTCGCGCGGCGGCACTCCCAAGGAGAGTCAAACGATGAACGCGAATCCGACGCCCCAGACGGGGCAAGACGTGCCGACGGTCAAGCTGCTGATCGACGGCGCATTCGTCGAGTCCGCCACGAAAGAGTGGCGCGACATCGTCAACCCCGCGACGCAGCAGGTGCTCGCGCGCGTGCCGTTCGCGACGGTCGCCGAGGTCGACGCGGCCGTGCAGGCCGCGCACGCTGCGTTCGCGTCGTGGAAGAACACGCCGATCGCCGCGCGCATGCGCATCATGCTGAAGTTCCAGGACCTCGTGCGCACGAACCTGCAGCGGATCGCGAAGACGCTGACCGCCGAGCAGGGCAAGACGCTGCCGGACGCCGAAGGCGACATCTTCCGCGGCCTCGAAGTGGTCGAGCATGCGTGCTCGATCGGCTCGCTGCAGCTCGGCGAGTTCGCGGAGAACGTCGCGGGCGGCGTCGATACCTACACGCTGCGCCAGCCGCTCGGCGTGTGCGCGGGCATCACGCCGTTCAACTTCCCCGCGATGATTCCGCTGTGGATGTTCCCGATGGCGATCGTCTGCGGCAACACGTTCGTGCTGAAGCCGTCCGAGCAGGACCCGCTGTCGACGATGGAGCTCGTCGAGCTCGCGGTCGAGGCCGGCGTGCCGAAGGGGGTGCTGAACGTCGTGCATGGCGGCAAGGAAGTCGTCGACGCGATCTGCACGCATCCGCTCGTGAAGGCGATCTCGTTCGTCGGCTCGACCGCGGTCGGCACGCACGTGTACCAGCTCGGCAGCGCGAACGGCAAGCGCGTGCAGTCGATGATGGGCGCGAAGAACCACGCGGTCGTGCTGCCCGATGCAAACCGCGAGCAGACGATCAATGCACTCGTCGGCGCCGGCTTCGGCGCGGCGGGGCAGCGCTGCATGGCGACGTCGGTCGCGGTGCTGGTCGGCGAGGCGCGCGACTGGCTGCCCGACCTTGTCGCGAAGGCGAAGCTGTTGAAGGTCAACGCGGGTGCGGAAACCGGCACCGACGTCGGCCCGGTCGTGTCGAAGGCCGCGAAGGAACGCATCCTGTCGCTGATCGAATCCGGCGTGAAGGAAGGCGCGAAGCTCGAACTCGACGGCCGCGGCGTGACGGTGCCCGGCTACGAGAACGGCAACTTCGTCGGCCCGACGATCTTCTCGGGCGTGAATACCGACATGTCGATCTACACGCACGAGATCTTCGGGCCGGTGCTCGTCGTGCTCGAAGCCGACTCGCTCGACGACGCGATCGCGCTCGTCAACGCGAATCCGTTCGGCAACGGCGTGGGGCTGTTCACGCAGAGCGGCGCGGCCGCGCGCAAGTTCCAGAGCGAGATCGACATCGGCCAGGTCGGCATCAACATCCCGATCCCGGTGCCGGTGCCGTTCTTCAGCTTCACGGGCTCGCGCGGTTCGAAGCTCGGCGATCTCGGCCCGTACGGCAAGCAGGTCGTGCAGTTCTACACGCAGACGAAGACGGTCACCGCGCGCTGGTTCGACGACGACGCGACGGTCGGCCATGTGAACACGACGATCCGTCTGCACTGACAGTGAAAGGGAGGCTGCGATGAAGATCGGATTTATCGGCCTGGGTCACATGGGCGCGCCGATGGCGCTGAACCTGCTGAAAGCCGGCCACGAAGTGCATGCATTCGACCTGAGCGCCGATGCGCTGCGCGCGCTGCAGGACGCGGGCGCGCAGGTGGCGGCCTCGCCGCGCGACGCGGCGGCCGGCGCGGAGTTCGTGATCACGATGCTGCCGGCCGCGCCGCACGTGCGCTCGGTGCTGACGGGCGAGAACGGCGTGCTGGCCGGGCTCGGCGCGGGCGCGACGGTGATCGATTCGAGCACGATCGACCCGGCGAGCGCGCAGGCGTTCGGCGCGCTCGTGCGCGAGCACGGCGGCGCGTTCGTCGATGCGCCGGTGTCGGGCGGCACGGGCGGCGCGGCGGCAGGCACCTTGACCTTCATGGTCGGCGGCAGCGACGCGGATTTCGAGCGCGTGAAGCCGGTGCTCGCCGGCATGGGCAGGAACATCGTCCATTGCGGCGCGACCGGGATGGGGCAGGTCGCGAAGGTCTGCAACAACCTCGTGCTCGGCATCTCGATGGCGGCCGTGTCGGAAGCGATGTCGCTCGGCGTCGCGCTCGGCATCGACCCGAAGGTGCTCGCGGGCATCGTCAACACGTCGACGGGCCGCTGCTGGAGCTCGGATACGTACAACCCGTATCCGGGCGTGATCGAGACTGCGCCGTCGTCGCGCGGCTACACGGGCGGCTTCGGCACCGACCTGATGCTGAAGGACCTCGGCCTCGCGAACGACGCGGCGAAGCAGGCGCGCCAGCCTGTCTATCTCGGCGCGCTCGCGCAGCAGCTTTACCAGACGATGAGCAGCCGCGGCGACGGGCAGCTCGATTTCTCGGCGGTGATCCGCCTGTACCAGCCGTCAACGAAGAAGGACGCGTGATGATCGAACTGGACTACGTCGACGACGGTGCGATCGCGTGCGCGACACTCAAGCGTCCGCCGGCGAACGCCTTTACCGCAGACGGCCTGCTGCAGCTTCAGGAAACCGTCGCCGCGCTCAATGCGAATCCGCGCGTGCGCGCGCTCGTGATCACCGGCGACGGCCCGAAGTTCTTCAGCGCGGGCGCGGACCTGAACACGTTCGCCGACGGCGACCGCGCGGTCGCGCGCGCGATGGCGTCGCGCTTCGGCGCGGCGTTCGAGGCGCTGCACGACGCGCGCTTCGTGACGATCGCGGCGATCAACGGCTATGCGATGGGCGGCGGGCTCGAATGCGCGCTCGCGTGCGACCTGCGGATTGCCGAGACGCATGCGCAGATGGCGCTGCCCGAGCCGTCGGTCGGCCTGCTGCCTTGCGGCCTCGGCACGCAGACGCTGCCTTGGCTCGTCGGCGAAGGCTGGGCGAAAAAGATCATCCTCGCCGGCACGCGCGTCGATGCGGCGACCGCGCTGCGGATCGGCCTCGTCGAGGAGGTCGTGGAGACGGGCGCATCGCGCGACGCAGCGCTGACGCTCGCGCGCAATGTCGCGCGGCAGAGCCCGCACGCGGTGGCGTTCAGCAAGGAACTGATCGGCCTCGCGCGCCGCGGCGTGCCGCGCAGCGCGGCGCTCGCGGTCGAGCGCGAGCGCTTCGTCGACCTGTTCGACACGAACGATCCGCGCGAAGGCGTCGCCGCGTTTCTCGGCAAGCGCGCGCCGCAATGGCAACCCGATGGAGAGCAAGACCGATGAGCACGCCGATGACCACGCACGACGCATTGGCCGACGCCGCGCCCGAAGTGCTGTTTCGCGTGCTGAACCGTGTCGCGCTGATCACGCTGAACCGGCCGGCCGCGCTTAATGCGCTGTCGCACGGGATGGTGCGCGAGCTGGCGGCGCTGATGGAACGCTGCCGCGATGACGACCAGATCGTCGCCGTCGTGCTGCGCGGCGCGGGCGAGAAGGGCTTCTGCGCGGGCGGCGACGTGCGCGCGCTGTACCGGATGGCGTCGCAGCGCGACACGTGGCTGCCGTTCTTCGTCGACGAGTACCGGCTCGACTACGCGATCCATACGTTCCCGAAGCCGGTCGTCGCGCTGATGGACGGCGTGACGATGGGCGGCGGGATGGGGCTCGCGCAGGGCGCGGCGCTGCGCGTCGCGACCGAGCGCAGCAAGATCGCGATGCCGGAGACGCGCATCGGCCTGCTGCCGGACGTCGGCGCGACGCATTTCCTGTCGCGCATGCCGGTCGAGCTGGAGCTGTACGTCGGCCTGACGGGCGCGATGCTGTCCGGCGCCGATGCGCTCACCGCGAAGCTCGCGGACCTGTGCGTGCCGTCGTCGTGGCTCGACACGTTCGAGACGCGCATCGAGAACGTGAAATGGGACGGCGATGCGCTGGCCGCGCTGCGCAGGGTGTTCGAGCCGCCGTGCAACGTCGTGCCGCACGCGGCGCTCGATACGCAGATGCCGTGGATCGTCCGGCACTTCGACAAGCGCTCGACGGTCGAGCGGATCGTCGCGACGCTCGCGCAGGATCTCGCGCGCGACGAGCTGTCGCGCGAGCATCGGCAGTGGCTGCAGGCGACGCTCGACGCATTGCGCGGCCATTCGCCGACGATGCTCGCGGTGACGCGCGAGGCGCTGCTGCGCGGGCGGCAGATGACGCTCGCCGAATCGTTCCGGATGGAGCTCGGGATCGTCGCGCGCGCGATCGAGGACGGCGATTTCCGCGAAGGCGTGCGCGCGCATCTCGTCGACAAGGATCGCAAGCCACGCTGGGCGCCCGCGTCGCTCGTCGAGTTGCGCGCGGAACGCGTGCGGCATTTCCTTACGTCGCCGTGGAAGCTGTTCGCGCATCCGCTCGTCGATCTCGGCGCGGCTTGACGCGCAAACACGCCGCGAAGCGTGCGGCGTGGCGATGCCGGTGCGAACGCGATGCGTTGCACCGGCATCGTTCATTCCGGGCGGGCAGGATGCCCGAGCGGCCGGCAACCGGACGACGAACGCGCGTCCGTCATCGCTCGATCATCGGCGGAATCTGCTGCGCGAGCGCGTCGATCACGCAGCGCGTCTTGCGCGGCAGGTAGCGTGTCTTCGGCCAGATCGCGTGGATGTCCCCTTCGCAGACGAAGCAGCGGTCGAGCACGACGGCCAGCTCGCCACGCCGCACGTAATGGGCGAGCAGCCAGCTCGGCAGCCACGCGATTCCGAACCCCGACGCGGCAGCCGCCGCGATCGCCTGCACGTCGTCGAAACTGAGCTGGTGCTGCATGTCGACGCGCACGGTCGAGCCGTCCGGCGCGCGCAGGTCCCACGGCTGCGGCACGCCCGCGCGCGAGTACGCGATCGTCCGGTGATCCTTCAGCGCGTCGAGCGTCGCCGGCATCCCGTGGCGCGCGAGATACGACGGCGCCGCACCGAGGCTGCCGTACTGCGTGCCGAGCCGCCGCACGGCGAGGCTCGTGCTGTCGGCAAGCGTGCCGATTCGCACGGCGAGGTCGACGCCTTCCTCGACGAGATCGACGAAGCGGTCCGTGATCGATACGTCGATCCGCAGGTGCGGGTAGGTGCGCGCGAGGTCGAGCACGATGGGCGTCACGCAGTGATGCCCGAACGCGAGCGGCACACTCAGGCGGAGCTTGCCGCGCGGCTCGTGGCGGCCGCAATCGAGATCGGCCTCCGCCGCTTCCAGCTCCGCGAGCGCGCGCACGCAGCGGTCGTAGTACGCCTGGCCGTCGTCGGTCAGGCTCTGGCTGCGCGTCGTGCGCTGCAGGAGCCGCGCGCCGAGCCGCTTCTCGAGCCGCGCGATCGACTTGCCGACCGCCGAGCGCGTCATGTCGAGCCGCTCCGCGGCGACCGCGAAACTGCCCGATTCCACCACCTGCACGAAAGTCGTCACACCGTCGAGTTTGTCGGTCATTGCGGGTCTCGCCGATTGGTTCCTCTGGGTCCCGAGTCATGAGAATCCGGTGATTCAATCGGGAACTAAATTCTCACTATAGTACCGATTCCCGTTCATCGCGTGCGACGCCGCGGCCGCGCGCAGCGAACGCCTTATTCGACCCTGGAGGCGTGCGCCGTCCGGCCGCCGGGCGGCGCCGCAAAATCGATGACGCTATCCGACACCCGCCGCAATGCGGTCGCGCTCGCGGCCGTCTGTCTCACTTCGCTGATGTTCGGCCTCGAGATCTCGAGCGTGCCGGTGATCCTGCCGACGCTCGAACACGTGCTGCATGGCGACTTCAACGGCATGCAGTGGATCATGAACGCGTACACGATCGCCTGCACGACCGTACTGATGGCGGCCGGCACGCTCGCGGACCGCTTCGGCCGCAAGCGCGTGTACGTTGCGGGCACCGCGTTGTTCGGTGCGACGTCGCTTTTGTGCGGGCTCGCGCCGGACGTGCCGGTGCTCGTCGCGGGCCGGCTGCTGCAGGGCGCGAGCGGCGGCGCGATGCTGATCTGCCAGATCGCGGTGCTGTCGCATCAGTTCCGCGAAGGCCGCGAGCGTGGCCGCGCGTTCGGCATCTGGGGGATCGTGTTCGGGATCGGGCTCGGCTTCGGGCCGATCGTCGGCGGCGCGATCGTCGCGCTCGCGAGCTGGCCGTGGGTGTTCCTCGTCCATGCGCCGCTTGCGGCCGTCGCGCTCGCGCTGATCGGCGGCGCGGTGCGGGAGTCGCGCGATCCGCACGCGGGCGCGCTCGATGTCGCGGGCATCGTCACGCTGTCGCTCGCGGTGCTCGGTCTCGCGTTCTACATCACGCAGAGCGCCGAACTCGGCCTGACGAGCGACGCCGGCCTCGGCGTGCTCGGCGCGACCGTGCTCGCGCTTGCCGCATTCGTTTTCGCCGAGCGCCGGAGCGCGCGACCGATGTTCGACTTTTCGGTGTTCCGGATCCGTGCGTTCACGGGCGCGATCTTCGGCTCGATGGGGATGAACTTCAGCTTCTGGCCGTTCATGATCTATCTGCCGATCTTCTTTCAGGTCGGGCTCGGCTACGACAGCGTGACGGCCGGTCTCGCATTGCTCGCGTATACGCTGCCGACGCTGATCGCACCGCCGTTCGGCGAGCGTCTGGCGCTGCGCCACGGGCCGGGCGTCGTGATTCCGGGCGGGCTGTTGACGATCGCGGCGGGCTTCGCGCTGATGCGGCTCGGCAGCGGGGCCGCGCATGCCGACTGGCTGACGATGCTGCCCGGCTGCGTGATTGCGGGCATCGGGCTCGGTCTGACGAACACGCCGGTCACCAACACGACGACAGGCGCGGTGCCGAGCGCGCGCGCCGGGATGGCATCGGGCATCGACATGAGCGCGCGGATGATTTCGCTCGCGCTGAACATCGCGATGATGGGCTTCGTGCTGGTCGCGGGGATCGTCGCGAGCCTGAAGGCGAGCGTCGCGGGCGGCGTCGGCGACACGGCGCTGCGCGCGCTCGCTCAGGAAATCGCCGCCGGACGCGTCGACGGGTTGCGTGCGCTGGCGCCGGAACTCGCGCGTGCGGATCCGTCGGGGGCCGCGTTGCACGCGGCGCTCGTGCATGGTTTCGGGTGGGTGATGGTGTACGGCGCGGTGGGCGTGGCCGTGCTGGCGACGGCGAGCGCGTTGGCGTTCGCGCCCGCGCGGCGGCGGGCGGCGGTCGCGGAGTGACGGATGAAGCGACGCGGCAGCCGCCAGCGTTTCAGCAGCGCGCCGAGCGGGGACGAATGCAGCGTCGGGTCGGCCATGTCGATGCTCCGGTTGCGGCCGTCGCGTCGGCGCGTGCGTCGCGAACGGTCAGGGGATGTGGAGGCCGCCTTGTGCCTGGATCACGACGAGCGCGACCGGAAGCAGCACGACGCCGCCGAGCACGAGCACGCCGTCGGCCGCGACGGTGACGGGCGTCGCCAGCAAACGAAGGCCCTTGTCGAATGCGGACAGCGGTTCCGTGATGGAGACCTGGTAGCGCTCGTTGAACGGCAGGGCGGCCGTTTTCTGCACCTGCGCGAAGCCGTTGGCGGAATAGCGCTTGCCGCTGATCTCGCCGTTGAGCGCGAGACCGTTCCCGTCATCCTTGAAACCGTCGGCGGCGGCCGCTTGCTGGGTCTCGGCAGATGCGTTGCGCGGCAGCGCGGTCTGGTAACGGCCCGTCACGGCGCTGCCGTCGGCGTAGAAGCTGTAGAACGACGAGCGCAGCGATTTCCGGTAGCCGGACAACAGCACCGGCCGCAGCTTGTCGGGCATGTCGAAGATGTAGTGGTATTGCTCGCCCAGCACGACGAGCTGCTTGCCGTCTTCGGTGATCATGAACGCGGACACGGATTCGAGATACTGCTTGTCCTTCCGTTCGTACAGGTCTGACGTGAAACAGCCGGACAGCGCGAAGCTGCTCGCGATCATGCCGGCGGCCAGCAGGCGCCGGCGCATCATCGATGTTTTCATTTTTCGTTGTTCCGTCTAGCGCGGTTAAGGTGGCTTTCGCCCTCGGAGGCGATGATTCTGGCGCATTTGCCGGATGTTGTCGAACGGAGCGCATTCGCTGTTGGAGCGGCGGGTCGCGCCCCGTGTCGCGACGCGCCCTAACGATGCGGCCGTTGCGCGGCCGTGCCGCCGTGTACCTCGCGCCTCCGTGACGCGCATTCTGTCACCGATAGCCTTTAGAATCGGCGCGCGGTAGCCGCTTGCCGCGACCGGCTCGCGCCGGTCCGTGCCGCCTTCGACATCCCCGCTTGCCGCGTACCCGAACGCCTCATGAACCGAATGCTCCCGCTCTCCGTGCCACGCCGTTTCGCGATCCTTGCGTTGTGCTTCGGCATGGCCGGCTGTGCCGGATCGGGTCCCGACCGCGCGCTGCATGTGGCGACCGGCACGGTCGCGCACAACCTGTGCTCGGAGACGTTCGTGAGCGGCCTCGATCCGGACCGCGCGTATGCCGAGGGCGTCGCGCCGATGCCCGGTTTCGGCCTGGTGCGCTGGGGCATCCGCTATCACGTGGACCGCACGCAGCAAGCCGTGCAGGCGACGTTTCTCGGCGGCTTCCGCAGTCGCGCCGTCTATCGCGGCGCGTACGGCTGCATGCTGACGTACACATCGCGGGATGCGTCGGCGGGCGTCGATGATGCGGCGTTCCCGCGCGTCGTGCGTCATGCTGAGCCGCCGCCGGTCGAGACGACCGATCCGCGCCTGAACGCGGCGCTCGACGCCGCATTCTCCGAATCGGCGGCGCCACCGTACAGCGGAACGAAGGCGGTCGTGGTGCTGCACGACGGCAAGCTCGTGGCCGAACGCTACGCGCCGGGCTATGCGCCCGATACGCCGCTCCTCGGCTACTCGCTGACCAAGTCGGTGACGAACGCGCTCGTCGGCATCCTCGTGCGCGAGGGCCGGCTGTCGGTCGACGCGCGCGCGCCGCTGGCCGCGTGGCAGCACGATGGCGATCCGCGCGGAGACATCACGATCGCGCAGCTGATGCAGATGACGAGCGGTCTCGATCTGGACGAGACGGGCAGCGGTTTCGATCCGTCGAACCGGATGTTCTTCGACGAGCCGGACATGGCGGGCTTCGCGGCGCGCGCGCGATTGATCGCAGCGCCCGGCACCCGATGGGCGTACAGCAGCGCGAGTACGCACCTGGTCGCGCGCATCGTCCGCGATACGGCCGGCGGCACGGGCGAAGCGGTCCAGCAGTTTGCGGCCAGCGCGCTGTTCGGGCCGCTGCAGATGCGCAACGTCACGCTTGAGATGGACGAGACGGGCACGCCGGTTGGCGCGCACTACATGCTGGCTTCCGCGCGCGACTGGGCGCGCTTCGGCCAGCTCTACCTCGACGATGGCGTGATCGACGGCAAGCGCGTGCTGCCGGACGGCTGGGTGCGGTGGTCGACGACGCCGGGCGCCGGCACGAACTACGGCGCCGGATGGTGGGCCAACCGGCGCGATACGCGTGCCACGCCTGCGCCGGGCGAGAAAACGGGCATGCCGTTGATGACGTCCGTGCCGCCGGACGCGTTCTACGCGCTCGGGAATCTCGGGCAATTCATCGTGGTCGTACCGTCGAGCCGGCTGGTTGTCGTGCGCCTCGGACGATCGCACCGGCCGTTCTTCGGTATCGCGGACGTCGAGCGGCTCGTCGCCGCGTGCGTGGCGGCGGAGCGGCCGGGCGGATAGCGCGTGCATGCGCGTCATCTCCGCGCGTCGGGCCCGTTCATATTCATGCAACGTTGCACAAGCAACAATCGGGCAGACGTACAACACTCTCGCGGCGCATCCGGCGACCGCGAGCCTTTTCCGACGGAATGCCATGTTCAAGACGCTCATCCGCGCCGCGGCCGCGCTCGCCGTGACGACTGCCGCGACGTTGGCCTGCGCGCAGACCAGCTACGACTACCTGTTGCTCGCCACGTCGTGGGAGCCGGGATTCTGCGCGTCGCACGATACGCCCGAATGCACGAACCTCGCGGGTTCGTACGCGGCGACCAGCCTGTCGCTGCACGGGATGTGGCCGAACAACTACAACGGCAACCAGCCGTTCTTCTGCGGGGTGCCGCAAAGCGACATCGACCTCGACAACGCGCACCAGTGGTGCAGCATGGACGCGTACCCGATCAGCGCCGCGACCCGCAACACGCTGTCGACCTACATGCCGGGCGTCGCGTCGTGCCTCGACAAGCACGAGTGGTTCAAGCACGGCACCTGTTCGAACGCGGCGTCGCCCGATGCGTACTGGAACCAGGCGACCGGCATGGTCAGCCGCCTCGCGAACACGTCGTTCAACGCATACCTGCAGGCGAATGCGGGCACGACCGTGACACGCAACCAGTTGCTGTCCGCGTTCGAAGGCGCGTTCGGCAGCAACACGCGCAGCGCGGTGTCGCTGAAATGCACGAAGGTCAACGGTGTCAGCTATTTCACCGAGGCGTGGATCGCAGTGCAGACGAACGCGACCGCGCAGTTTCCGAGCGCCGCGTCGCTCGTGACGGACGGGAATACGCAGGGGACGTGTCCGACGTCGGGGGTGTACATCGCGAAGTAGCGATGCACTGACGCCGGCGTATCCGGCAAAGGATCGGGGCGGGCGGCTTGACGTGAACACCGTGCAAGCAATCGCTCCCCCGCAACGCGTTGCGCTTTCCATCGGAAGCGTCACGACGCATCAACGGTCACCGGTCCGTCGGCGAGACGCTCAGCGCGCGCCGTCGGATCCGCCCAGCAGGGACTGCGTCTCCTCCGAGGGCTCCGCGCAAAGCACGCTCTCGAACGTGTCGATCATGCCGGATATCGCATAGCGCGGCGACCACAGCCGATCCGGTTCGGCGTCGTCCCGGCTCGCCTCCCAGGCCGCGAGTGCGCTGTTGCCGTAAATGCCGACGAGTGACAGCCGGTGATCCACGATCGCCGGCGGAAGATGCGGCAGCAACGTTCTCAGGTGCGCATTGCAGCGCTGATAACCGAGATTCCACTTGTTTTCCAGCGCCTCGCGCAAGAACGCCCGGTTGTTGAGTTGCAGATTCGCGATCATCCGGATGTACGTCGCCTGACCGGTGCGCTCCGCCAGATCGAGCATCGGAAAGATCAGTGCGCCCAGCACGGCCCGCAGCGTGATCCCGCCCGCCGCCTCCAGTTTGTCGAGCCGCGCCTGCCGGTCTTCGTCGATGAGCCGTGCGCCGTCGACGACGAGCTCGCGCGCCAGTTCGAGCTTGTTCCCGAAGTAATAGCGCAGCGACGCGCTGTTCCGCTGCCCGGCGGCGGAAATGATGTCCTGCACGGACACCCCGTCCAATCCACGTAGCGCGAAAAGTCGTTGGGCTTCCTCTTTCAGACGAGTCCGCGTCTCGGCCCCGTCCGACCGAAGGGTTTTCCCTGATGTGCTCATTACTTTACCGTGTCTTGTTAACTAACTACACTGAGATAACTAACTCAGTTGGAGAAACTAGCATGAAGGTGATCGTTGTCGGAGGCGGCATTGGTGGGCTCACGACGGCTCTGGCGCTGCTGCGCCACGGAATCGAGCCGATTGTACTGGAGCGTGCACCGCGATTGACGGAGGTGGGGGCGGGCGTCCAGATCGCGGCGAACGGCACGATCGTGCTGCGCGAATTGGGGCTGGAACCCGCATTGGCGGCGATTGCGACGGTGCCCGAGCGGTTCGACTATCTCGAGCTGTCGACGGGACGCCTGTTGTACGTGGCCCCGCTCGGCAAGGAGGCCGAGGCGCGCTACGGCGCGTTGCTCTACAACGTTCACCGTGCCGACCTGATCGACCTGCTCGCGAAGGCGTTGCCGCCCGACGTGGTGCGCCTCGGGGCCGAATGCGCGTCGATCTCGCAGGATGACGATGGTGCATCAGTCACGCTTCAGAACGGCGAGGTCATTCGGGGCGACGCGGTGATCGGCGCCGACGGCATTCATTCCGCCGTGCGGACGGCCCTCAGGGGGCCCGAAGAGAAGCAGTTCGCGAACATCCTGATGTGGCGCTCGCTGATTCCCGCAGACCGGCTCGCCGGGCTGAAGCTGCCGGTGGCGGGCAACAACTGGTTCGGCGTCGGCCGGAATATCGTGTCGTATTGGGTTCGCAAGGATCTGTACAGCATTCTTGCGTCGGTGCCGGCCACCGAGGTGAGCCGCGAATCGTGGACCCAGTCGGGGGACGTCGCGCAACTGCGGCGCTCGTTCGAGGGTTGCGAGCCGACCGTGCAGGCGATGCTGGAAGCCGTGGACTCGGCGTTCATTACCGGCATGTATCACCGCGATCCGATCGCCCAGTGGAGCACCGGAAGGATCGCGCTGCTCGGCGACGCCGCGCATGCGATGGTGCCGTACCTTGCGCAAGGCGCCTGCCAGGCCATCGAGGACGCGTGGGTCGTCGCTACCTGCCTGAAGCGGCACGGCCCGGCCGGCGTCCAGGATGCGCTGCTCGAATATGAACGGCGCCGCCAGCCGCGTACCACGCGCATTCAGGCGGGGGCGCGATTCGTCGTCGATTGGGCGCACGAACCCGACGAAGCGCGCGTACGCCAACGTAACGGACGCCTGAAGGGGCTCTCCCGTATCGATCCGCTGGCCGAGGCTTCGTGGTCGTTCGCTTGGGGGCACGACATCCTCGACGCAGTGAAATTGCCGCCCGGCGAAGTCGTGGGCTTGAGCGCGGCGCGCGAAGGGAAGCGGATGGCGCGCCCCGAGAGCCAGCGCGCGTTCGATCTGTGGAAGGGCGTGTTTGCGCCCGATGACATCGCGCGTGGCGACCGCGGGCAACGCGCGGCCTACGAACGGTTCCTGCTGGAGCAGTTCCCGGTGCCGGCCGGCACCGACGTGACGGATGTCGACCTTTACGGGACGAGCGCGGCGCGGGTGGCGGCTGGCGTGGGACTCAATGCCGCCAACAAGGCCGCCGCCAGGGCCACCGTATTGCACTTCCACGGCGGCGGCTATGTGCTCGGTTCGGCCAGGAGTTCGGTCGAATACGCCAGCCGCCTGTCGCGCGCGCTGAATGGCCCGTGCTACACGGTCGACTATCGACTTGCGCCCGAGCATCCGTATCCGGCGGCGTTCGACGACGCGTTCAGCGCGTACCGCGGCCTGCTCGCGTCGGGTGTCGATCCGTCGACGGTGTTCCTGAGCGGCGAATCGTCCGGGGGCGGCCTCGCGCTGGCGCTGGCGGCTGCGTTGCGTCGCGCGGGCATGCCGTTGCCGGCTGGCGTCATCGCGATCTGCCCGCTCACCGACCTGACCCTCGGCGGCCCGTCCGTCACGGCGAATTCAGGCAATGACCCGGCGGCGAATCGCGAGACGCTGTCCAACCTGGTCGCGTCCTACTTCCAGGGCCATGAGCCGACGGATCCGATGGTGTCGCCGCTGTTCGCGGATCTCGCGGATCTTCCGCCGGTATTCCTGTCGGCCGTGCGCGGGGAAGTGCTGGAAAGCGACACGACGCGCTTTGCGGAGCGGGCGCAGGCAGCCGGCGCCGACGTGACGCTGAAGATGGTGGACGACTCGGTGCACGTCTTTACGCTGTTCCCGTTCCTGCCGGAAACCGCCGAGACGCTGGAAGAAATCGGGCAGTGGAGCCGTCAATTGCTTCAAAAGCGTTGAACCGCGATTGCCCGGCGCTCGAAGCGTCGTCCATCGGCGGCCACGCTTTTCGTCTGGATGGATCGTGACTTCTGTCGCGGGCGCGTTGCCCGCGGCGGAAGCGATCCGGCTCGACGCGCGACGCCATCCCGCTGCATTTCATCGTTCTATGCCTGGAGTAGACATGACGGCAACATCAACGCGTCAGGAAGTCGGCGTGCCGCGCCATTTGTCCGTGCCACCGACGTCGCTGTACGCAAATCTCGAAGCCTGCGCAAGCCGCCATCCGGAAAAGTCCGCGATCCTTTACTACGGCAATTCCGTCAGCTATCGGCAATTGCGGCACGAAGTGGACGGGATGGCCGGCTTTTTGCAGCAGCACTGCGGCATCGCCCGGGGCGACCGCGTCGTGCTGTACATGCAGAACAGCCCGCAATTCGTCGTCGCCTTCCATGCGATCCTGCGCGCCGATGCGGTCGTCGTGCCCGTCAATCCGATGAACCGGACTTTGGAACTGGAACACATCCTGGAAGACAGCGGCGCCCGCGTCGCCTTTGTCGGCGACGAACTCATGGAACACGTCCGGCCGCTGTCGGGCCGCCACCTGGACCATGTGATCCGCGCACGTTACGCCGACTATCTGCGCAGCCAGACCGATCTGCCGCTACCCGAAGTGCTGACTCGGGCCGAGCCGCAGCCTCATGCCGCGCCGGTCGATGACCAGGTGGCCGTCACCGACTGGCGCAACGCACTGACGCGTGAGTGCATGCCGCGTCCCCACGGCTCCGGGCCCGAAGATCTGGCGGTCGTTCCCTACACGTCCGGCACCACCGGACGTCCGAAAGGGTGTATCCATACCCATCGAAGCGTGATGCATTCAACGGTTTCGTGCGCGGAATGGCCGAACCTCGCGAGCGACAGCGTGATGCTGTGCTCCGTGCCGCTGTTCCATGTCACCGGCATGCAGAACTGCATGAACATGCCGATCTTCATCGGCGCGACGATGGTGATCATGACCCGCTGGGATGCGGGATGCGCAGCACACCTGATCGAACGCCATCGGGTCAGCACGTGGGTCACGGTTCCCACGATGGTGATCGACCTGCTGAACCTGGCGGACATCGACGCATTCGACCTGCGTTCCATCACGTACCTGAGCGGGGGCGGTGCCGCGATGCCGGCGGCCGTTGCGCAGCGGATTCAGGCGCGTTGGGGCATCCCGTACATCGAAGGGTACGGCCTCACCGAAACGATGGCGGCGACCCACATCAATCCGCCGCGGCACAGCAAGCCGCAGTGCATGGGCGTTCCCGTTTTCAACACGCAGTCGCTCGTCGTCGATCCGGACACGCTGAAGCCGCTTGGCGAAGGAGAAACCGGTGAAATCCTGGTGAACGGGCCGCAAGTATTCGACGGGTACTGGAATGCGCCGGAAGCCACGCGCGATGCGTTCGTATCGATCGACGGCAAGCGGTATCTGCGGACCGGAGATCTCGGCTATTTCGACCGGGACGGCTACTTCTTCGTCGTCGACCGGCTGAAGCGCATGATCAACGCATCCGGCTACAAGGTGTGGCCGGCCGAGGTCGAGTCGATGCTGTTCGAGCATCCTGCCGTACAGGAGGCATGCGTGATTGCGACTCACGACCCGCGTCGAGGCGAGTCGGTCATGGCTGTCGTCGTGCTGCGCAACGGTGTGCATGCGACGGCGGAGGAGATCGTGTCGTGGGCTCGCGAGCGCATGGCGTCCTACAAGGTTCCGCGCGTGATCCGGTTCGCCGACAGCCTGCCCCGTACGGCAAGCGGGAAAATCCATTGGAGGCTGCTGCAGGAAGACGAGAAGCGGCATCGGGAACCGTGATCCGGAGGCGGGCAGGGACGCGATACCGCAAAGTGAAATAGATAATTCGCAGTACGACATAATCACAAGATCGGAGTCTGTGCATGAGGATGGTTCGGAGAGTGTTCAGCGGGTTCGTTCGGAGCAGCGGAAATCGGCGTGATGGAGCGGAAAATTGCCGCACGGCAATGCCTTGCCAGTCGGGACGGGCAGCGTCGTTGCGGGCCCGGTTGCCTGACCGACGGCACGCCCGCTTGCGCGCGCTCGGCGTATCGTGTTCGGGCAAGGCCGGGCTATTGGCCGGCGTGATCTCCACGGCGGCGCTTTACTCCGTTTCGGCGGCAGCCCAGTCGTCGGTCACGCTCTACGGGCTGGTCGATGCGGGGATCCGCTATACGACGCATGCGAATCCGGCAGGCGATTCGCAGATCCGGCTCACCAGCGGCGAAAGCGAGAGCCACTTCGGAATCAAGGGCGTCGAGGACATCGGCGGCGGCACGAAGGTTCTGTTCCAGCTGGAAGATCGCTTCTTTCCGAATTCGGGGGCCAGCGATCCCGCCTATCCGTTCTTCAACACGGCGATCGTCGGCGTGCAATCGAACCGCTTCGGAACGCTGACGATGGGACGGCAGTTCAATCCGCTTTCCGACGTGGTGATGCGCGCGTTTGTGACCAATCGCTGGCTGCCGACGTTTTACCAGTTCCGGCCGGAAGTGATGATGGCCCAGGGCGTATGGACAAGCAACATGGTCAAGTACGCGGCGCGATGGCAATCGCTGACGGTCGAGGTGTCGTATGCGTTCGGCGGCAATGCCGGCGCGTTCGGCGCAGGGAGCCAGATCGGGGCGTCGGTGCTGTATCTGCCGGGCGCACCGTTGAGCCTTGGGGCCGCGTACCTCGACTCACGGGATGCCGTAAACGGTTCCGCGCATTTCAAGTCCTGGGCTGCCGGCGGGTCATATACGTTCGACAGTACGACGCTCATTGCCGGCTGGGCCGTGAACCGGCAGGACGCCGGCTTCGTCGGCAACTTCCCCAACGGCCCGTTCAGTGGGCCCGAATTGACCGCAATCAAGTTCAATACATTCAGTTCCCGGCAAATGTTCTTCGGCGGGGTGACGCAGGCGGTAGGCCATGCCGCTCGTTTTTCTGCCAATGTGTGGCGCACGATCCAGACCGGGAAGAACCAGCCGGCCGATGGCAACGCGACGCAATTCCAGCTGCTCGCGGACTACAACTGGTCGAAACGGACGGATACATATCTCGAAGTCGATTACTCGCTCTACCGGGGCGGCCTGGTCGGCGCGCAGTTCCAGGGCGTGAACGCGCCGAGTTCCGCGTCCGGTACGACCCAGTTGGGCGTCATGGCCGGCTTGCGGCATCTGTTCTAGGTTGCCGGCGGCAGGATCGTTCACGTCACGCCGGGGACGCGCCGTGCGATCTCGGCGCCCTTGTTTGAGTCATGAAATGCCCCGGTTGTCGGGTTGACGGAGATCAGAAGCTGTGGCGAATGCCAATCATCGCTGCGGTGGTCGAGCGGCCCTCGGGAACCGGCGAGCCGTACGTGATCGTCTGGCTCATGTTGCCGTGGTTGTCGACATACCCGGCCTGCACGTAGGCGAGCGTGCTCTTCGAGAGGTTGTATTCGGCGCCCACGGCGAATGCGTCGGAGTGATTGGCCGAGTTGTTGCGGTCCTTCAGGTAGTAGAAGCCCGACGTGACGCGCAAGAACGGGCTGAACTTGTACCCGACGCCCGCGGAGATCATCTCCAGGTTGACGCCTTTGGGCCCGCTGCTGTTCGACGGGTTCTTGCCGATGCTGTAGGAGGTCGACACGGAGAAGTCGTGGAATGTATACATCGCGCCCAGATACCAGAAGCGGTTGTTGTTCACACCGGTCGAGGGCGCGGTGACGAGCGCCCCGGTGGCCGTCTGCATGGTGGGGTTCGTGTCGTGTCCGTTGTAGTACACGGCGGCAAGGTTCAGGCCTTCGTTCGAGTACGTAAGCACGGCCGACTCGCGCGTGCCGCCCTGGAACGTGCCGGGGACACCGCCCGGCGCATACTCGAGCGCGAGCGCGGCGCCGTAGAGCCTGGGCGACTGGTAGACGATGGCGTTGTCGTCATAGAGCGCCCCGATTGGGCCGTTCGTGCTGAGGCCCTGCCAGTTCGCGGCCTGGTTCAGGCCGAGCCAGGCGGTCAGGATGGAGCCGAAGTACTTCGCGTTGCGAACGTCCGTGTTGGCCATCGCGTAGATCATCGGCACGATCTGGCGGCCCGCGTCGATCGAGCCGAACGGGCCGGAGACGCCCACGGTCGTCTGCTGGTTGAACATCGCGGTGGCACCCGGCGTGTTGGACAGTCCGGTCTTGCCGTTGCCGCTGTTGAAGGCCCCCTGAAGCTTGAAGTTGACCTTGTAGCCTCCACCGAGGTCTTCGGTGCCCTTCAAGCCCCAGATGCTCGAATAGATGCCGCCGTCCTTGAGCCCGTAGACATGCCCGAGATTGACTTTGGACTGGAAGTTCGCGGCGTTTGCGCTCTGATAAAGGAAACCGGTATCGATGACGCCATACAGCGTCACCGACGATTGCGCGTGTGCCGCACTGGCGAACACGACAAGCGCTGCAGCGCCACTCCATTTGAATTTCATTTTGTCTCCAATATTAATTAGATATGCAGATTGAATCAGGCGAACTGGTCGGCCAGTGTTGCAATGAAACCGGGCCGGCTGTTTGTGCCGGCAGCAGATGGACGGAGCGCGCAGTGGCTCCGGTGCTCAGATCACCGCTCCGCCATTCGGGCTGATCACCTGCCCGACCAGATAGTGATCGCCGGCCAGATGGACGACGGTGGCTGCGTATTCCTCGGGCGTACCCAGGCGGCCCGAAGGGACCATTTGCCAAAGCCGGTTGCGAGCCTCGTCGCCCATCGAGCCGAGATACGCGTTGAACTCCGGCGTCGCGACCCCGCCGGGCGCCAGCACGTTGACGTAGACATTTGCGCCAGCCACCTCCGCCGCCAGCGCCTTGCTGAACGCTATCACCGCGCCCTTGGTCGCGCTGTAGTGCGGGCTGTGCGCGCTCATCGCGCTGATGCCCGCAATCGAGGCGACATTGATGATCCGGCCGTAACGCTGAGGCTCCATCAGCCTGAGCGCTTCCCGAACGCAATAGAACACGCCATCGACGTTCACGCCCCAGTAGCGATGCCAGTCCTCGTCGCTCATGCTGCTGGTGAAGCCCAGCGACTGCCGCGGCACGGGCGTCGTGATATAGCGGTAGTGAAGATTGCGCCGGCGCGTATCCTCCGGCCGGTTCGGCGTCAGGGCCGCATTGTTCACGAGGATATGAAGCGTGCCGAAGCGCTCGACCAACTGCGAGAACATGCGTCGCATGTCGACACTCGACGACACGTCGCAGCGAACCGCGAGACATTGCGCGCCCTCGGCGACGACCGCGGCGCGCGTTGCCTCCAGGGTCTCGGTGTCGACATCGCAGATCGCAACGTGGGCGCCGGCTTGGGCCAATGCCACTGCGCATGCCCGGCCAAGGCCGGGGCCGACGCCCGTCACCAGTGCCACGCGCTCCGCCAGCGGACCAGCGCTGGGTCGGGATTGCTCGATGGCGCTTTTCATGATTGGACCTTCTTCAGTTTTGGGGTTGCTGCCGGGACGACCTGGTGCACGCTTTCTCCCGCTCTGCGTCGCCGTGCGCCTCCCGCGAGCGGGAGCGTCGAGCAAGTGCGAGGAAGCATGGCAACGACGCAACGGCAAGCAAGTCGGTCCCGAGCAGAACCAGGGTCAGCGGCCCGTGAATGCCAGCCGTCGCAAGCCGGTCGCTCAGCGCGCCGACAGCAAAGTTCCCGAGTGCGATTGCGAATATGTTGATGAGCGTCATCGTCAAGCCCGTGATCGTCGAGCGCATTCGCGTCGGCACGTGGCCCTGGATAACGGTAATCGCCGGCCCGTAGAGCGCAAGCGGCAGGAAGGCGCCCGCGCACATCCCGGCGTAGAACAACGGTGAGCCCGCCGGCGCGAAGCGGTATGCAATCATCAGCGGTGCGCAGATGGCTACGAGCATCGCCATGAAGCCCTCGTGCCCGCAGGCGAAGCGCCGCGCGAAACGATCGCCGGCTGTGCCGCCAACGACTGCGCCGAGCGTGCCGAAGACGATCTGCACGTCGCCGATGATGTGCGTGATCCCGGCGGGATCCAGTCCCCGTTCGCGCACCAGCCACAGCTGGGCGAACGAGAGGCTGGCAAATACCAGATGCGCAAGGACAAACCCGGTGATCGCCAGTTGGAGTGCGTGGTTGCCGCGCACCATGAGCAGGACTTCGCGCAGTTGCTCGGCGAAGGGCGCTCCGCGATCGGCTGCCACGTCTTGCGCGCGATCGTCCTTGAGGAATGCGAGGCACACCGCCATGACGGCGCCGATTGCGCCGAGCGCATGGAACGTCGTGCGCCAGCCGTAAGCGACGCCGAAGGTTCCGGCCAGCAGGAAGCTGAAGCCGACCCCGAGCGGAATGCCGATGAAGAACAGTCCGAGCGCGGTGCTGCGGCGACGCGCCGAAAAGACTTCCGCAAGGATGCCGACCGCTGCCGGGACCAGCGCCGCTTCGCCGGTCGCCACCAGAAAACGGGCGGCCACCAGTTGCTCGAAGCTATCAGCGGAGCCGGACGCAGCTGTACAGAAGCTCCAGACGAGCAGTCCTGACGCGATCACGCGGGTGCGGCTGAAGCGATCCGCGAAGGCGCCGGTCACGACGGCCATCACCGCATAGCTGAGGACCCAGACAGCCCCCACGAGAAGCCCGTACTGCGCGTTGCTGAGCCCGAGGTCGGCGATCAGGCTCGATGAGAAGCCCAGCAGGATGTTGCGGTCGATGTGCGCGAGGATATGCGTGAGCAGCAGTGTCGCCAATGCCGCGCAGGGGTAGTTCTTCCAGGTCATGCGTGTCTCCACGAATCCGCACCGCTCGAGCGATGTCTTGTCATGTTTTCCGACAGCGGGTGTGCATCGGGACTGCGAGGCGGGCGCGCCTCCGGGGCGCACCCGCAGCAGCCGCGCTTCAGGCCGCGATCTGGAAACCGCGCTGGCCGGGCCGGCGGTTCGGCGCAAGCCCAAGCGCGCTCAAGGTCTCGCCGGCGCTGCCGTAGTGCTCGCCGATCTTGTAGATGCGACGCGCATCCTCGCCGCTCGCCACGTCCCGATGAAGCTCGCGAGCAATGCGAACCATCTGCTCGACCTGCTGCACCGATGTCATGCGCTCGCCGGGCCTGCCCCAAAGGTTGTCCTCGATGCCGACCCGCACATGCAGGCCCATGGCGATGGCCATCGTGTTGAGCGGCAGCACGTGGCGCATGAGGCTTTCGACGGTCAGCACCGCGTTTTGCGGGCATCGATTGATGAACTCCATCAGGTTGCGCGGATGGGGGCCGTCGGCGCCGCCTCCGATGGCGACCCAGTTCAGCACCAGCGGACCGGTGTAGTGGCCTCGCCGGATCAGCCTTTCCACGCTCTCGAGCTGGCCGACGTCGCCGAGCATGAAGTGAGGCTGGATGCCCGCGGCCTGCAGGCGCTTCAGGTGCTCCTCGACGAAGGTCGGCCCAGAGGGAATCCACATTTCCTTGTAGGCCTGGAAATACGCGGGGTGACCCATCGAGGTATCGCCGCAGTCCTCGGGCGTGAGCAGCTCGGTGACGTTCATCTGGTTGGTGTTGATGGCGATGGTCACCTGGTCGGGCACGGGCGTGAGCTCGGCGAGCATGTGGCGCGTGTCGTCGTTGAGCCACTTTGCCGCTTCGCCTTCGCTCTCCGGTGCAAACGAGATCGAGCCGCCCACTTGCAGCACCATTCCGGGCACCGCTTCGCGCAAGCGCGCGAGCATCTCGTTGAACTTCGACAGGTGCTTCGAGCCCTTGCCGTCTTCCTCGCGCACGTGCACGTGAAGCACGGTGGCGCCCGCGTTGTAGCAGTCGACGGCCTTCTGAATCTGCGCGTCCATGCTCACCGGGATGTCGTCGGAATCGCTCGGCAGGAACTGAGGGCCATAGGGCGCGACCTGAATCACGAGCTTTTCCTGGTGCTCAGGCAGCAACGAATCGTCGAGAAAATGCATGATCTGTCCTTCTGGAGTCGGAGGGGTTATTTCTGGCCGTCGCCGGCGGTGCTTTCAAGCGCGGCCGCTTCTTCGAGCAGGATCGGCGCCGCGAGGCTCATCGAGTGGATCCCGAGAACCGAGACGCACTGCAGGATGGCCGCGATCTCCTGCCGCGTGGCGCCCAGCTCGAGCGCCTTGCGGATGTGGCGCCGCACACCGGGGGCGTACATGTGCGTGCACGACGCGTCGACGGCAATCGCGATGAACTCGATCGTCTTGGGGTCCAGCACGCCGGATATCATCGGTGCCGCCCCCATTGCCATGAATTTCTCTGTCCAGTCGGGATCGAGTTCCGCGAACGGGTCCCAGTTCGGGTTCCAGTTGCCGCTCGCGCGCAGCGCATCGCATACCGGGGTGGCCGTGGCGCCGTTGGTATTCATCAGAAATCGTCCTTCGCGTTCAATGGGTCAAGGCGACGAGGCCTGCACGGCGCGCCTGGGCGATAGCCGTGCAGGAGATGGACCGATACTAGGCCGCGCGCCTGTTGGTCGCTTGACTTTACGGGTCAATTTATTAACATCCGGGGACATCACGGGAAGACCCTAATGCGCAAACTCATTCGCAGCGCCAGCCTCACCCACTACGCGGAAATTGCGCGCGCGTCGGGGCTCGATCCGTACCAAATGCTTGCCGAAGTCGGGCTGCCGGCCGAGAGCCTGAGCGAGGTCGATCTCAGGATCCCGGCCGAAAAGGTTGCGTTGCTGCTCGAACTGTCGGCCCAGAGGAGCGGTGTCGAGGCATTTGGATTGCGCATGGCCGAGACGCGCCGGGTGTCGAATCTCGGTCCGCTTGCGCTCGCGGTGCGCGACGAGCCGACGCTGCGCCACGCGCTGAACGCCGCGGCGCGCTACAGCCACCTCCAGAACGAGGCGGTGTTCATCGGCGTTGAGGAAGAGGCAAATGTCGCGATCATTCGCGTGGAGCTGCTGGCAGGACAGGGCGTGCCGGTGCGGCAGGGCGATGAGCTCGCGCTCGCGGTCATGTTCCGCTTGCTGCGCTTTTTCCTCGGTGAGAATTGGCGTCCGAAAGCGGTCTGCTTCACGCACGGGCCGCCCGCCGACCGCACCGTCCATTCGCGCGTATTCGGGCCGAACGTCGAGTTCGGCCGTGCGTTCACGGGCATCGTTTGCGACGTCAACGACCTTAAACTTCCGCTACCTTCGGCCGATCCCGTCATGGGTCAGTATGTGCGCCGCTATCTCGGCAGTGCGGACGAAGCGGCCGATCTCCCGTTGTCCGACGAAGTGCGCAAGCTGGTCTTTCTGCTCCTGCCGTCAGGTCGAAGCTCGATCGACACGGTCGCTCGGCAGATGGGCATGAGCCGCCGCACGATGCATCGCCATCTCGCCGAGGAAGGTGTGACGTTTTCATCGATACTCGACGCGGTGCGCGGCGAACTGGCGCTGCGTCATCTGGAGCGGCGCGAGCGGCCATTGTCGGAAATCTCGGGCTTGCTCGGATTCTCGGAGCCGAGCGCGTTCACGCGGTGGTTCAGAACGCGGTTCGGATGCAGTCCGAGCCAGTTCAAGGCGTCAGCGCAAAATCCGCGTGCGAAGCAGGGGAGGAGGCGGGTCACGGCCGAGTCGTCGAAGCACAAGGACGCCGGACGCTGAGCGTTCGTTGTTTTGCTGTCGGGTGTTCAGGGTTCGGCATGCATGCAACGTGGGACGCTATATCGTCTCGCGGCTGTCGTGGTGTCAATGTCCGGAAAGCAACCCGTAGCGGCCTCACCAATGCGGATACCAGATGTCGGCATCGGGTCGATCGCCGCCGAACGACGATTTCCCCTTTGGCGTGCCGACGCGCACCACCACCAGCACGCGGCCGCCGCGCCGGGCGAGTCACGCCCGACTCCGCCGCCTCAAAAGATCGACCGCCCCGAATACGTCGTCAACCATTCCAGCGCGAGCGTGCCCGCCAGCGAGTTGCCATTCGCATCGAGCCCCGGCGACCACACGCACACGGCCATCTCGCCGGGCAGCACTGCGATGATGCCGCCGCCGACGCCGCTCTTCGCGGGCAGGCCGACGCGGTACACGAAGTCGCCGGCCGCGTCGTAGGTGCCGCAGGTCAGCATCAGCGCGGACAGCCGTTTCGCGGAACTCGAATCGACGATGCGCTCGCCGGTGACGGGGGCGACACCGCCGTTCGCAAGGAACAGCGCCGCGCGCGCGAGCTCGACGCAGTTCATCGTGATCGCGCACTGGCGGCAATATGCGTCGACGACGGTTTCCGGCGGCATCTGCATGTTGCCGAAGCTCGCCATGAAATGCGCCATCGCGCGGTTGCGCTCGGCATGCTGCAGTTCGGACGCCGCGACGCGCGAATCGTAGTCGATGTCGTTCGTGCCGATCAGCCGCCGCACAAATTCGACGAGCGCGGTCTCGGCCCTCACGAAGCGGCGGGACAGCACGTCGGTCACGACGAGCGCGCCGGCATTGATGAACGGATTGCGCGGCTTGCCGCGCTCGCTTTCGAGCTGCACGAGCGAATTGAACGCTGTGCCGGACGGCTCGCGTCCGACCCGTTCCCACAGCGTGTCGCCGAGCAGCTGGAATGCGAGCGTGCACGCGAACAGCTTCGAGATGCTCTGGATCGAAAAGCGCTCGTGCGCGTCGCCGACCGTGTAAACGTTGCCGTCGAGCGTCACGACCGCCATGCCAAAGCGCTCGGCGGGCACTTTCGCAAGCTCGGGAATGTAGTCCGCGACGTGGCCGGTGGTGCGCCATGGTTCGATATCGCGATAAATTCGTTTGAGGATTTCCTGATAGTTTCGATCGGTCATTGACGGGTGCGTCCGAGAGCCCTTGAGCACGGCCGCGATGATACCGCAGCCCGTCACTCACCGATACGCGTGCCGTAATCGACGGCTATGTGAAGGCCGGTACCGCGACGATCGGTGCGGGTTTCCTTCACCGAATCAGCCACGGGGCGCGGACGCCGTCCCTTTTCGACGCGACCGGCAATGACCGGTGGATCGGCGGAATTTGTCTCCCCATACCAGCGCAACGGCGCGTTCACGATCGACGGCGGCGTGATCCCTCTCGCATCGTCCCCGTTGCCTGGCGTGGATCAAACAGATGTGATGGTGGGTATGCGCCAGCGGTTCCAGGTCGTCAGCGGCCCGCCGGGCAGCAGATCAGCGTCCGATGAATACAACGGGCTCTGGCTGGACCCCTCGCCTGATGGCTTCGACGCGTGCGGTTCGACCCTTGCGTGCGTCTTCCGTACCGTGCAGCCCCATCGTGATGTCCAGCAGTACGGCGTCGGCGGCGGGCACGCCGCCCCCCGCCCACGCCTTCAGCAGTGCACGGATGGCTGCATACGAGCGGGTCGGCCCATTGGACAGCCGGGTGGCCAGCGATGCTGCCGTGGTCTCGACGTCCGGATCGGGACAAACGAAAGCCGCTACGCCGAGTTCGCCGGCCGTCTTGCCGGTCATCGGTTCGCCCAGCATCGTGAACCGAGCGGCCATCGCGCGGCCGGCGCGTTCTGCCAGGCGCTGAACGCCGCCTGCCACCGGCGCAGAACCGACGGAAGCCTCAAAGTGGTGAAAGACCGCGTTATCGGCAGCGACAATGAAGTCGCAGGCCAGCGCAAGCTCGAATGCGCCACCGAAGCACGCACCGCGAACGGCTGCGACGGTCGGAATCTGTAGCGCCTCGATCGCGCGGTAAGCCTGGTTCATCTCGCTGATGAAGGTGCGCCAATCGTTGAAGTCCTTGTCGATGAAATCAAGGACGTCTCCGCCATGACTGAAATTCGCTCCTTCGGCGCGCACCATCAGAGCCCGAATCCCGGAGTTGCTGGCCTCGTGTACGGCACTCTTGAGTGCTTCGCAGAACCGGTTGTTGATCAGGTTCAACGGGCCATCGGCCATCACGATGTGTCCAACGTTGTCGTCGCGTTCGAAGCGGATAACCGACATGTCAAGTCTCCTAAATGTTTTGGGATGTCGCTCGTAACGAGGCTCGCGCCAATACGGCGGAGCAAGCATGAATCGACGGGCTCTGTATCGGGGCAGGCAGATCCGGGCCGGTTCGGCTCCAGGCGAACTTGCTTGAAGAGCAGGTGCGACGAGTGTCGCGCCAAGGCGAACATTCGACAAGCCGATCTCACGAATAACGCTCTTCCACAAGGCTGATAACCTGCATCCGGACCCCATGGCGGCCGTCAGCGAGGCTTCAGTCAGGCTTCGATCGGGCCTCGTGCATGAATAGTTCGTGCACGAGGCCGCGCATCCAGCGGTTACCGGGATCGTCATGCTGCGAGCGGTGCCAGTGTTGCTTGACGTCAAAATGCGGCAACCTGTACGGAGGTTCCAGAAGCGCGAGATCGGCGATGCGCGCAAAGATCTCGCCGACATCGCTGGAAACCGTGACGACCAGATCCGTCATCGCGATGGTCATCGGGATGCTCAAGAAATGCGGCGTTTGGAGGAGCACCCTGCGCTGGATACCGTGTCCTTTGAGGAATTGTTCAACGATTTCCTGGCGGCGGCCCTCGGCCTGAACCACCGCATGGGGCAATTCGCAGAAGAGCTTCCTGGTCAGCCGCCCCTGTACCGCCGGATGATTCTTCCGGACAAGACACACGAACGAATGCCGAACCAGGCGTTGCTGAAAGACGTCTACGCCATCGAGATCCGGAAAATATCCGATCGCAAGATCGACCTCGCTTCGCTGAAGTGCGGACAGTAGCTGTTTGGGCGCCAGGGACACCGTCGTCACATTGACGCCGGGAGCGAGGCTGGTCATCCGCTGCAGCAATTTCGGAAGAGACACCATCTCTCCGACGTCCGACATCGCAATGTTGAATGTGCGCCGAGCCTTGTCCGGCTCGAAATTCGGCGCCGTCAGCACGCGTTCACGAATCTCGGCCAGTACCGACTGAACCACGGGCGCCAACTGCATTGCACGTGGCGTGGGTTGCATGCCGGACCGGGTTTTGACGAAGAGTGCGTCGCCAAGCTCTTCGCGCAGGCGCTTCAACGCATAGGACGTGGCAGGCTGACTCAGATTCAGCTCCACGGCCGCTTTGCCCAGATGTCCGTGACGCTGTAACGCGTCAAAAACGCGCAAAAGGTTGAGATCGAAGTTATCCATTTGACGAATCGACCGGACCGAGGAGATCTGTTCGGCAAATCATGCTCCGTTTCCGGCGTGCTTTCCATCTTCCCCGGCGGCGGCGGGGCGCGGGCACGTTCCCGCACGGGCGCACCGGGAATCCCTCGGGGCTTGCCGGATCCGCAATCGGTATGGCGGGAAGCCGACCCGATCGAATTGAAACGAAGGGCTTGGAAAGGCGAATGTCGATGAAATGTAATTTTTATTGGGCGCGCACGACGAAACCGAGCGCGGATGCACGTTATTGGGTCGGCGGAAACGGGGCTTGCTTGACCGTGGTGCATACGTTCCCACCGTCAATCAATATGGAATCCAAATCAATTATTCAAAACCGGGAGTAAGGGCGATTCTCCGGGATCGCAGTTCCAATGCCGCTTCGTGGCCAGTCCGGGCACCCGAAAACGGGCGACTGCAAGATCGTTTTTGCGAGAACGGCCAGTGCTGGCACGGCAGTTGCTCAATCACTCGTCGAGTCGGATCGCGGCATCGACGTTTGACAGCAAAACGAAAGAGGAGCCCACATGAAATTGATCAGCGCAATCATCAAGCCGTTCAAGCTCGATGAGACGCGGGAGGCGATCTCCGCCCTCGGCGCGTCGGGCATCACGGTGACGGAAGTGAAGGGGTTCGGTCGCCAGAAAGGGCACACCGAGCTGTACCGGGGCGCCGAATACGTCGTCGATTTCCAGCCGAAGGTGAAGATCGAGGTGGCCGTGCCCGACGATCTCGTCGACCAGGCAGTGGAAGCGATCGAGCAGGCTGCACGCACCGGCAAGATCGGCGACGGCAAGATCTTCGTCACGCCGATCGAGCAGGTGATCCGGATCCGCACCGGGGAGACGGGCGCGGACGCGCTGTAACAGACAAGACGAGTGACAAGAGGAAAACCACGATGCGTAAACTTCTGATGTCCCTGCTGATGGCTGGCTCGCTGATCGCGGCCGGCGTTGGTCCCGCGCTTGCGGACGACGCGGCGTCGGCCGCGGCTGCGCCTGCCGCCTCGGCGCCCGCCGACGCATCGGCCGCTGCCGCTGCGCCGGCCGCTTCGGCGCCGGCTGCGTCCGAGGCCGCCGCTTCCGCCGCCGCTGCGGCACCGGCTTCGGGCGCCGCCGACGCATCGGCCGCTGCCGCCGCGTCGGCCCCGGCCGCGCCTGCCGTCCCGACCGCGCCGTTCTCGGTCGATGCGTCGAAGATCAACTCGGGCGATACCGCGTGGATGCTGACCTCCACCGCGCTCGTGCTGTTCATGACGGTGCCGGGCCTCGCACTGTTCTACGCGGGCATGGTCCGCAAGAAGAACGTGCTCGCGACGGTGATGCAGAGCTTCGCGATCACCGCGCTGATCACGGTGCTGTGGACGGTGGTCGGCTACAGCCTCGCGTTCACGCCGGGCAACGGCTTCATCGGCGGCCTGTCGCGCGCGTTCCTGCACGGGATGAACTACATCCACGGCGACAAGGCGACGACGCTGACCGTCAGCCACCTCGCGCCGACGATTCCCGAGACGGTCTACTTCGTCTACCAGATGACGTTCGCGATCATCACGCCGGCGCTGATCTGCGGCGCGTTCGCCGACCGGATGAAGTTCTCGGCGATGCTCGTGTTCATGGCGCTCTGGTCGCTGATCGTCTATGTGCCGATCGCGCACATGGTGTGGGAACCGACCGGCTGGCTGTCGGCCGACGGCGTGCTCGACTTCGCGGGCGGCACGGTCGTGCACATCAACGCCGGTATCGCGGGCCTGATGTCGTGCCTCGTGCTCGGCAAGCGTGTCGGCTACGGCCGCGAAGCGATGGCGCCGCACAATCTGGTGCTGACGTTGATCGGCGGCTCGATGCTGTGGGTCGGCTGGTTCGGCTTCAACGCGGGCTCGGCGGTGGCGGCTGACGGCCGTGCCGGTTTCGCGATGCTGACGACGCAAGTCGCGACGGCCTGCGCGGCGCTCGGCTGGATGTTCGCGGAATGGGTTGCGAAGGGCAAGCCGTCGGTGCTCGGCATCGTGTCGGGCGCGGTCGCGGGTCTTGTGGCGATCACGCCGGCCGCCGGCTTCGTCGGCGTGACGGGTGCACTGGTGATCGGCATCGCGGCGGGCGTGATCTGCTTCTGGTCGGCGACGTGGCTCAAGTCGAAGCTCGGCTACGACGATTCGCTCGACGCGTTCGGCGTGCACGGCGTGGGTGGGATTCTCGGCGCGCTGCTGACGGGCGTGTTCGCTGTCAAGGATATCGGCGGCGCGGACGGCAACGTGATGCTTCAGCTCAAGGGCGTCGTGATCACGCTGGTGTACAGCGGCGTGCTGAGCTTCATCCTGCTGAAGCTGATCGACCTGACGATCGGCCTGCGCGTGACGGAAGAAGAGGAGCGCGAGGGCCTCGACGTGATCCTCCATGGCGAGGCGATCGAGTAATCGCAACGGGGCATCGATCTGTCAGTGAGCGCGGACGCCATCGATCGCGCCTGTTGAAGCGGGCAAGCGATACCGGCCGGCTGCTGCCGGCCGGTCGGTGAGCGCGCACGCGGAATCGCGGCGGGGACTTCGCGATTCCGGCAAACCCCCTGGCATGCAATCGGGACGCAAGCGCGGCGAGCGGCAAATCGTGCGAACCGGGTGACGGGCCAGGGTTGCGTGCGGGCCGTAGCGCGTCCGCCGTGACGCCGCCTTTCGGCAAACGCCGACGTCGATTGACTGCCCCGGCACGCAACGAGAAACGGGCGGCCTGAGCGGCGGTTGGCGGCTGCGAATCGCAATGCGGCGCACGATGCGTGCGGTCGGAAACATGCCCGCTACACCACCGGATGAACCGGACATCGCGAGAGCGGGTTCATGAAAGACAACGATCGGTGTCATCCCGCCGTATGGGTCGTACTCGCTTCGCAGCTTGCCTGTCTGACGATATTCGCAGGCGCAGAGGATTTCGTGATGAGAAGCAGATGGATGGGCGCGTGGTTCGGATTCAGCTTTCTGTTCGGCCTGATCCTGACGCGCGGCTACATCGGCATGTGGCGCAATCGCAGCGATGAAACAAGCATTGTCGGCTTCTTCCTTGACCACCCCACTTATCTGGCGATCGTCGTCGCGACGCTCGGCCAGGCGATCGCGATCCTGGTCGGCCATCCCGTTTGACGGCGCCGTCCCGTGCGCGAATGCGTAGCCCGTAGCCGTCGCCACTGCGACGAGCGGGCTTCCGATCAGGCATCGGGCATCAGACATCCATTTTCATTGTGTGAATCAATCGTGGAGCTCAGAAAATGAAAAAATCGTTGTTGGCACTCGCAATTTCCGGTGCGTTTTCAATAGCGGCACACGCGCAAAGCAGCGTGACGCTGTACGGCCTCATCGATACGGGCATCGTCTATACGAACAACCAGAACGGCCATAGCGCGTGGCAGATGGGGACGAGCTCGACGCAAAACACGGTGTTCGGTCTCAAAGGCACCGAAGACCTCGGCGGCGGCCTGCATACCATCTTCAAGCTGGAGCAGGGTTTCAACCTGAACAACGGTACGCAGGCGTTCCCCGGCGACGGCTTCGGCTCGCAGGCCTGGGTCGGCCTGCAAAGCGATCCGTACGGCACCGTGACGTTCGGCCGGCAGTTCGACGTGCTGAACGACCTGCTCGGGCCGCTCTCGGCCGAAAGCAACACCTGGGGCGGCAACCTCGCCGCGCATCCGTTCGAGAACGACAACCTGGCGGCCGACTCGGTGGTCGTCAACAACACGGTCAAGTACGTCAGCCCGACCTTCTACGGCGTCACCGTCGAAGGCATGTATTCGTTCAGCAACAAGGCCGGCGGCTTTGCCAACAACCGCGCGTACGGGTTCAGTGCCGGGTTCTCGCAGGGCCCCGTGAACCTCGCGGCCGGTTACCTGCAGTTCAACAGCGCCGGCGGCGGCGTGGCCGGCAGCAACCTGAACGGCGCGATTTCGCAGGGCGACGGCAGCGCGAACTTCATCGCGGAGCGCCAGCGCATCTGGGGCGCGGGCGGCAACTACACGTTCGGCCCGGCCACCGTCGGCCTCGTCTGGAGCCACACGCAGATCGACGACATGGCCAGCGTGATCTCCCTCGGCAGCGGCAGCTACATGCCGCTCGGCGGCACGCTGCGCGTCGACAACTACGAAGTCAACGCCAAGTACGCGATCACGCCCGCATGGGCCGTGTCGGCCGCCTACACGTTCACCGACGGCGCGTACTCGAACGGCGCGACGAACGCATCGCCGGCATGGAACACGGTGATGCTCCAGACCGATTACTCGCTGAGCAAGCGGACCGACTTCTATCTCGAGGGCGTGTATCAGCACGTGCATGGCGCGCCGGCCGGCTCCGTGCTCGCCAGCGCGATGATCAACACGCTGTCGCCGTCGTCGACGGGCACGCAGGTCGCGGTGACGGCCGGCATGCGTCACGCGTTCTGACCACCCGGTCCGGATCGCGGTCGACCGGACGGACGCGCCTGCCATCGCACCCTCATTTTCGAGATAAGAAGGTCAACGATCGGCAGGCGCAGTATCATGCGGTACGTTTCGGTTGACGAGGTTGCCCCGGCGCACGCCGGCTTCGTCGCCGCGTCCCGTATGAATCGAACGTTTGCCCATGTCCTTCCGGATCCTGCTTGTCGAAGACGACACCCGCTTATCCACGCTGATCGCCGGCTACCTGCGCAAGAACGACTACGAAGTCGACACCGTGCTGCACGGTGATGCCGCCGTGCCGGCGATCCTGTCCATCCGCCCGGATCTCGTCATTCTCGACGTGAACCTGCCGGGCAAGGACGGCTTCGAGATCTGCCGCGAGGCGCGCAGGGAGTACGACGGCGTGATCATCATGGTGACGGCGCGCGACGAGCCGTTCGACGAGCTGCTCGGCCTCGAGATCGGCGCCGACGATTACGTGCACAAGCCGGTCGAGCCGCGCATCCTGCTCGCGCGGATCAAGGCGCAGTTGCGCCGCACGCCGGCGCGCGCCGCCGACACCGCGGCCGCGCAGCCCGAGCGCTTCACGTTCGGCAAGTTCACGATCGACCGCACCGACCGCACCGTCGTGCTGCCGGACGGCGCCGTGCCGGACCTGACGTCGGCCGAGTTCGACCTGCTGTGGGTGCTCGTCTGCCACGCGGGCGAAGTGGTCAGCCGCGACGACCTGATGCTGCAACTGCGCGGCGTCGAATTCGACGGACTCGACCGCACGATCGACGGCCGCATCTCGAAGCTGCGCCGCAAGCTGCGCGACGACGCGAGCAACCCGCAGCGGATCAAGACGATCCGCAGCAAGGGTTATCAGTTCAGCAAGCATGCTTGGGAATGATTCGACCGGAGCAACGACGCACGGCTCACGGCTCACGCGTTGCGCGCGCGGCTGACCGGCCGGGACCGGAAGTGCGCACCCAGCCTGCCCGATAGCGGATACCCGCAATGACCCAACACCTCGACTCCCCCTCACTGTCGCCGCTGCGCTACGTCAAGTGGCGCTGGCTGCACTTCCGCCGCTCGTGGACGGACACACGCGCCGACCGGATCCCGAGCTGGTCGCGGCTCTACTTGCGCACCTACCTGCACCTGCTCGGCCTCGTGCTGCTGACGGCGCTCGTGCCGGCGCTCGCGCTCGGCGTCGTGCTGTCGCCGCAGGTCGTGTGGCATGCGTTCGATGCGTTGCCGGGCGACATCTGGATCGTTCTCGCATTCGTGCTGGTCCTCCCGGCGCTCGCCGCGTATCGCTGGATGCGGCCCGTGTGGTCGGATCTCGTGATGGTGCGCGAGCGCGCGATCGATTTCACCGGCGGACGCTTCAATACGCGTGCGCGCGAATCGCACAGCGTGATCATCGGGCCGCTCGCGCGCACGCTGAACGCGCTCGCGATGCGCATGGAGCGCCTGATCGCCGCGCAGCGCGACCTCACGAACGGCATCTCGCACGAACTGCGCACGCCGCTCGCGCGCGTGCGCTTCGCGCTCGAGATCCTGCGCGAGCCCGGTTCCGCGGCCGAATACGAAGGCGCGCTCGACAGCATCGCGCAGGACGTGACCGAGCTCGACGAGCTGATCGACATGAGCCTCACGTACGCGCGGCTCGAATACAGCTCGCTGCAGTCGAACCTCGAGCCGACCGCGCTCGCCGCGTGGTTCGAGCATCAGGTCAACGATGCCGCGCTGCTGTATCCGGAGAAATCGATCGACACGCGGATCGCGATCGCGTCCGACGTGCGCGTGAAGATGGACCGGCGGCTGATGTCGTACGCGATGCGCAACCTGCTGCGCAACGCGACCAAGTACGCGCGCTCGCAGATCGCGGTCGGCATCGCGATCGGGCACGGCAACATCTGCATCTACGTCGAGGACGACGGCCTTGGCGTGCCCGAGCCCGAGCGCGAGCGGATCTTCGATGCGTTCGTGCGGCTCGATCGCCGCACCGGCGGCTACGGGCTCGGCCTCGCGATCACGCGCCAGGTGCTGCACGCGCACAAAGGCCGGATCGCGGCCGTCGATCCGGTCGAACTCGGCGGCGCGCGCTTCGAGGTCAGCTGGCCGGTGTAGCAGGCTGTTGAAATCGGGTGTCGTGTAAACGGGCGTAGCAATCCGTGCATTATGAATAACGACCGCGAGATCTTTGGCGTTGACCTCGATGCGCGGATTGGATGAGATGCAAGTATCGCTCGCTGTTCACGACGGTGAAGCTGAAAGGCTATGTCCCAATTGATCACCCTCGTCGGCATATGTGATCGTTGGCGACGCGGGATCCGGCTATGCGGTAAGCCCGGGTCCAAGCCATACCCGACAGTCGTGCGAGCTATCGACACGCCGAGTTTCAGGCACGACGGGATCGGATGCTCGCGTGCTGCCTCGTCGTATTCTCGCCGATGTCCTGCTTCTGGTCGCTTACCGGACGGCTTCGCAATTCCGCTTTTTCTGTCATCTCCTCAGACGCTGCGAGTCCACGGGGACACGCAGCGTCCTTGAGTTGTGCGCCCGATTCCAGAAAACCAAACAGGCTTCGAATTCCGGCGGATCGAGCGCCGCGAACATCCGGCAGACGTGTCGTGCGACGGAATCCTATGCTCTGGCGACAGGTATTGGCGCAGTCAGTCGAGCTTCGATTCGTCCCAGATCTAGATGGCGCCCCAGCTATCTGCCACAGACAAAATCGTGTACAGCGCGATCATCGGAAATTCCCGCAAATCGTGCCGGGAAGGTCGGCTACGCGGATCCGTCAAACCGCCGAATACTTCTTTGATACTCAACACGTCCTGCTTCAAAACGGGCTGTCGCACGGGCTTCCCACCGGGCAAAACCATGACTACAACCCGTCACGTCAATCCTTTCAAGCAAACGGAAGCGCTTTTTAACGATTTACACAGTTCGTGCGGTTACCCCGGCTTTGCGAAATGACGTCCCGAAAATTCGAACTCGTCCCATAGACACCTAATGCGAGAAATAGCAGCATCTCGACAAAGATTCTAACGGTGTGTCAACAGACGTAATACCGAAGACCGCTGGTTGCTACCTCCGTTGCTCTGCTGTTTTCCGCTCTGTATGGGAAACGGCCGCTCGCCATATTGTGAGTGTTTGCAATCGCCATGCGGTTTCTGAGGAGGCGCTGAACGAAATTTCAATCGCTGACGGGAGGTCACTACACGCTACGAAATAAGCAACGCCACATTTTCCTTCAGAAGAATCAGTGAACAGGAGGCTTTATGAGTGAAGTCTTGGATCGCCAAACTGATGTTGTCGGATTTGTGTATCCAGCAGATTTGGAGCGATACGAGCATGAAGGCGTCATTGGCAAGTTCAGAGACGAATGGGATGTAGAAGAGGCGGAAGCGCTCGACATATTCTCGGAGATGAAGAAATTTCTGTTCGTGTCGGAGTACGCACAGAAGCAGTGCGTGGAGTTCGAGATCGACGAACCCATCTTGATGATCGACAAGATGTGGCACCATTTCATTCTGTTTACCAACGATTACGAAAAGTTCTGCAATCGATTTTTTGGGAAGATGCTCCATCACATACCTTTCTGTTCTGCACACCTTACCCAGAAGATTCAGATACTTTCCAGAAATGGAATCACGCTGAACGATCACAAGCTCGATCGACTTGAGAAACAGCTTCAAGTCGTCAGTTTGACGTTTGGAAGTGAAACTCTGAAGAAATGGTATGTGGAATACGGCAATAAGTACTCACCTGAAAAGGTAAACATGTTGCAAAGACCCCCCTATCATGGAGGTCTCGAAAAACTGGGGGCACCAATCGATCCAAAAATTGCAACGGAAATAACGGGCAACGAACTGGTCCAGGGCATCATTCAGCAGATATCACCGTCGATGTACTGTGGTAGGAACTGCGGCATGTACTGCACCTGCAACTCCTCCGGTAATATTTACGCCTAAGACATCGCCAGTAGTAAAGCCTGACACCCCGGTTCACGCAGGTGCACGACTGAATTCGGAGAGAGGCCCGTCATGGAGTCAATAAATGGATCAAGGAGCAGGGGTGTCCCACTATATCGGGCGGTTGCTGGCCCGTTACAGGTGCTATTTTTTGAGCGTAGTTGTCCTCGCGTGCATGAGTGCAATGCTGAACACATCGTTCGGTGCAATGCTGAAATGGCTGGCAGACGGCTTGCAGCACGAAAAGCGAGATGTGTTATTCCTCTTTATTGCATTGTTCTCATTGCAAAGATTTCTGCTTCCGATTGTGGGAGCTGGCGGCACGCTGATTTCGAATCGGCTCGCGAACCGGATTGAGAGCGACATTCGCAAAAGCTGGTATGAGTACGTTGTCGGACTGGACTATGGCAGTGCTGGGCTGAAGAATTCCGGGGAGTTTCAAAAAAAAATACAGGAGGCCGTCGTTTCAGTGCGGACCCTTCTAAACAATACACTAAGATCGCTGCTTTCCATTACACTTGAGATTGTCTCCATCGCTCTGTTTGCGGTTATTTTTGTAGATTGGGGAGCAGGGTTGGTTTTGCTATCTTTTGCTACCTTCTATTCAGTATTCGTCATCTATGTCACGAAGAAAAGAGTTCCAGTTATGCGGGATATCGTTCAATCGGATGCCGAATGTGCAGCTTTCATGCATGATAGTTTTATCAACTCAGGATCTATTTCTCCCGATGTTAGAAATAGGAGAGTAAATCACCACGAGATGTTGCTTGGTAGACTAGAAAACAAAAAGAATATTAACTCTCGGAAGCTGTTTGTCGATAGCGCTGCTTCTTCTGTCATCTGTCTGGCAGCCTGCTTTCTGACTCTCATGGAGTATTACGGTCAGAGAACGAGCTCGACTGGCACCATCATCATGTTGGCGACCGGACTGGCACAACTGATCATTCAGATCAATACACTCGGCTTCAACTATCGCAACATCCTCAGTGCAAAGATCGATATCTTGCGGATCTCGGAGGGGCTGAAGATCAAGGATGGCATCAGCGCAGATGTGTCGTCTTCGATGTTTAGTGCAGGGCGCTATAAATTTTCCTTTCAGGACTTCAGGGCTACGAGTGTTGCTGCAAATGGCATGCCGCCAATAGATGGGGTAGTCAGGATCAGTCCGGGAGTCGTGAACACACTGCGCGGTCCCAGTGGCATTGGCAAGAGTACCGTCGCGCGTGCGATGCGCGGGGAGATCCGGCCGTCAGCGAGACAATTACTTGTCAACGGCACCGATGTGATCAGTATGAACTCTGATCTGCTACAGGAGAAAATTGCTTATGTTTCCCAGGACAATACTATCTTCAATGAGTCGATCATCCAGAATCTTCGGTATGGGAAACGTAACGCTACGCACAGGGAAATTGTCGACACGCTCTCAAAGGTCGGATTGCAGAAGTTCATCGACAACTTGGAATATGTCGTTGGAGAAAAGGGGGGGAGACTTTCTGGTGGAGAGCGCCAGCGATTGGTGATCGCTCGGGGGCTGCTACAGGAATGCGATATCTTGATTCTGGACGAACCATTTTCAGGACTGGATGAAGAGAGAGCTAGTGACCTCGCGGTCATGATAGCTGCTCTCGCGAGTGGTACCTGCATTTTCGTGATAACGCATCAGCGTCCGGAGGTACTTTTTGGTAGCGCCTCCATAGTTAACCAGCACGTAATGGAGATGTCTGGCGGAAAGATCCACATTGCAAACCGGAGGTAGCATGCTGAGTTCGCCCGATTTCCTGTCCGGAGGCTTGCATTTGGGCCCCTATATTTTCGATTCCATCCGAGTCGATGAGATTGCCACCTGGGGTGAAGTCAATTCGCTTTTGTCCAGCGGCCTGATCGATTACCCCAGAATCCGAATTGCCGCCGCAGATAATGACTACAGTCGAAACTATAACGGATTCCTGCGCTATTCGCTCTCCGAGAGAGGAGAAAGGAGGCCCCGAATAGTTCCCGGGGCATTGCATAAGGCAATGCGTGATGGCTGTGCGATCATCATAGACCATTGCGAAGCCTTCTTCCCGGGGATCACGGCGCTGACCAGTGAAATCAGTGCCACGCTTGGCTGCCGGGCATGGGCCAATCTATACATTTCCCCCAAGGGTCCAGGTGGATTTGGCTGCCACTTTGATGATCACGATATCGTCGCGTTGCAGATTCATGGTAGCAAGCGCTGGATAATATACGCTCCTACATACCGCTCACCAAATCGTGGGGATAAGAGCTTCCACCTGCCATCTCCCAAAGGCAAGCCGCTGAAAGAACACGTGTTGTCCCCAGGAAATGGCCTGTACTTGCCATTCGGCTATTGGCACGCTGTTGAAGCGATGAGCGAGATCTCCATGCATGTCACGATTGGCCTGGACTTCATCAGGAAGCTAGACGCTCTTAAGCTGATCTCCGAGGAGCTTGCCAAAGATCGGTTTTTCCGCGACAAGATCAATTATTCGATGGCTGAGGTCGAGGCCTTTGAGTTGAAGGAGCGGCTCGTTGAGGCGATACAGGGGCTGGATATGGAGAAATTTCTCGCAAGGCTACGTGAACAACGCCGCGAAAAAGAATCAAGGTTCAATTTTCCAGAATACTAGAGATGCGTTATGCATAACGGCAACTTCGATTTGATAAAATTTTCATCGCAAGTACGTGATCTGCTGGATCGCGAACTCGAAATTGTGGTTGGTAACATGGAGGTTATGCCATTTGCCGAGAAGCTATACGGCTTGGTGAGCACTCAGGCTTACAACGAAGGAGTGCTTGACGCGAAGCGCGTGGCGGACCGCAAACTGTCCGAAATTTCGGAGCAACTTGATATTTTGTTTCGGTATGAATAAAAGATATTCTCTGAAACAGATAAGGGAGGTGTGGGTTAACGCTTATCTGAATGGGGAGGTGGATTGGTTGGCGTATCTGGAGATCCCTTCATTCTTTGTAAATAGGAATGGTGAATTAATATCAAAATCTGATCAAATAGCGTACATCGAGCGAAGTCGAAAGAAATTTCCGAGCAAGAGAGCGGGGGAGGTAGAGTTCAGGGAAACTGTCACCGAGATGCAAGAACACATAAGTTGGGCCACTGTGTCAGGTTCGGCGCGGTTCAAGAGGAACGGAGAGATCGTCAACCAATGTAATTTTTTCGAGCAGTGGCTGTTTGTCGACAGCCGATGGCAGATCGCGTCGCTGTGCATCGAAGATATCGATCGTGCCGAGGAGACGTAACGATGACAGATGAACACCAAGACGTTACCGAAGCCGTGTCCAAGATTGCCGCTTTTGATGGTGAGTACCGAGGTGCAAGAAAAGGAGCAGATTTTCTTAAGCGCCTTGAGAGTTGCCCACCTGAATTTTGGTATCGAGGAAAGCGTGTTCAAACTGTTCGGGACTTTGCGCCACTCAAGAACGGCGTAGAGACCCTGGCGGCGCTTTATGACCATCAATGGGATCGCAGCGAACTGATGCTGGAGACGGTTGATGGCAGGAAGGTGAGTCGGTCGTTTTCCATCACGAAAGACAGGAGCGATTTGCTTGCTTTGGGGAAGGCGCTTCTCACTGGCGCGGAGTTCAGTCAGGGTATGCTCGGCCGCGATCCCGCCTACCTCAACAGGTCAATTGCTTCGTTTGCGGGATGTGCCGATTTTTTCGATATCGGAGGCAGGACTTTTTCGCACAACGTCAAGGCGTACTTCAGGTTCGTTCGCGACAACGACCTTGCCCTTACTCACACTATATTGAATCCGCGGGTCAATCGGCGTGTCGGACCAGCGTTTCAAGATGAACCGACGGTGTCGGCCCATGTCACCAGGGAAACGGATGCCGGTATCTATATCACGGGCGCTCGACTGGTTGCAACGCTTCCTTTTGCCGATGAATTAGCGGTCTTCCCGGCACGGCTGCTGGACGTCTCGGATGCTTCGAAAGAGTACGCATTTGCATTCGTCTTGCCGACCTGTACCCCGGGTTTGAGGTTCATCTGCCGCGATTCCATTGATTACGGATTGGGCCGCAGGAATCATCCGCTTGGTGCACGATACGAGGAAATGGATGCTGTTGTGCTATTCGATAACGTGTTCGTTCCGTGGGAAAGAGTGTTTTGCTATCGAAACATTGACATCTGCAATCGATTCTATGACGCGACAGGGGCAACAGCTCACATCACCTATCAGGTTGTCTGCAAAAATATCGTCAAGATCGAATTCTTTCTGGGCCTCATTTCGCTGATGATCCGCGGATCAGGGCTGGAGTCGTTCCCGCATATTCATGAAAAGATGGCCGACATCTGGGCCGGATGGCAGACGATGAAGGCGTTCAAGTCGGCAGCCGAGGCCGGGGCAAGACTCAACGATTTCGGCATGCTGGTTCCAGACTGGAATCCGCTGGAGACTGCCAGGTTCATGTTTCCCCGCATGTATCCCCGGATCGTGGAGATCGTCCAGCAGATTGGCGCCAGCGGTTTGGTGACATTGCCGACGCGCGAGGATCTGGATGGGCCACTACGCAGCGAAATCGATAAGTACTTCAAAAGCATGAGGCTGGAGGCCGCGGATAAGATCGATCTGTACCGGCTGGCGTGGGATGCCTCGGTTTCCGCGTTTGCCGGTCGACAGGTCCTCTATGAGCGATTTTTCTTCGGTGATCCCGTGAATATGGCGACACGCATATTCAGGAACAACCCTTGTTCCGACTTGATGGACCGGGTGAATCATTTTATTCACGATAAGGATGCTTAAATCCTTCAGGTTTCTCAGGGCGCTGGCGGCCGCTTCGATCAACGTTCTTCTCACAAGCGCCAATATGCACAAGAACACTGGCTAGATACTGCGCAGCACATGAGTTCGTTTCGAGTTGAGCGTAATCTTATTTGATGCAAAAGCTGATCCGGCGCGCGCTTCGAAATCAGCTGGCCCGTAAAAGGCGGCTCGCCGCGATGCGGCGGCCGCTCCGGGCGCCGTTCAATACGTGCGGCCGAGCTGGAAGTAGATGTTGCGCCGCCCGCCCGGCGCGAGCGCGACACCGACGTAGAGCGGCCCGAACGACGTCGTCAGGCTCGTGAAGAACGAATAGCTCTGCTTCAGCGGCCCTGAGCTGAACGAATCGTCGAACGTCCAGACGTTGCCGAGTTCCGCGCTCGCGCCGACGAACAGCGCCTTGACCGGCGACGCGTTGAACGTCATCAGCTGGTTCATGTAGGTGACCTGGCCGTAGACGAGCGCGTTGCCGTTCAGCTGGTCGGCCGCATAGGCGGCCAGGTGCTGGAAGCCGCCGAGCGTGAAGTCGAGCAGGTTGACCGGACTCACGCCGCCGAAGCTCTTGCCCGCCTCGATGCCCGCGCTGACGCTGTGCCGCCCGAACTGCTGCGCGACCATCGTCTTGCCGAAGACTTCCGTGTACTGCCTGCCGCCGCTCGACACGAACGAGCGCTCGGCGCGCAGCTCGCCGAAATAGCCCTTGCGCGGGAACAGCGGATCGTCGAGCTGGTCGATCACGAGCCGCGCCCGCGCGCTGAGCTGCCGGCCGCTCTGGCTGTCGAACAGGAAGTCGGTCGGTTGGCCATTCGGCCCGAACGCGATCGGGATGTTGTAGTTCGGCGACGCATAGCCGTGCGCGTATGCGAGACCGATGCGGAAATCGCCGAGCCGCCGGATCGGCACGCCGAAGTCGAAGCCGACGCGCTCGGTCTGCAGCCGGAACTGGGTCAGCTTGATGTCGTCGTCATAGAAGTTCGCGTAGCGCCGCTCGTATTCGGCGTAGGGCGCGACGTACAGGCCCGTGCTCGACGACAGCGGCTGGCGCAACTCGACGCGCACCGATTGCAGGTCGCTGCCGAGCGTCGTGTCGGTACGGAATTCGAGGCCGGAATCGGTGAGCCACGGCCGGCGATAGCCGAGGTGCAGCCGGAAGCCGCCTTCATCGGTCGAGCTGCTCGACATGCCGAGCCCGAACAGCAGGAAGTTCGGTCCCCAATACTTCTCGCGCGCATCGATCACGAGCCGGTTCTCGTTGCCTTCGCTGACGACCTGCTGCGTGACGCTCTCGAAATTGCCGCTCGTCGTCAGCGCGAGCAGGTCCTGGCTTACCGCGTTCGGATCGTAGAGATCGCCGGGCTTCACGTGCAGCGCGTCGACGACGACCCGCTTCGGCACGCCGCCGTTCGTGTGGACGTCGATGCCGGTGATCCGGATCGGCGGTGGCAGCGGTTGCGTGTGCGCGGACCGGTACGCCGCGTACTGCTCCGGCGTGAGCGCGTACTGCTTCAGCCGCGGCAGCGCCGCGTTCGCGGCGGCCTCGCCGGCGGCGATCGCCTGCTTCGCGTTCTGGAAATCGGTAAACGACAGCGCGCCGAGCTCGGGCGTGAGCAGCACGTCCTGCGGGTTGGCCTGCTTGCGCTGCGACGCGACGTTCTGGCGAATCAGGATGCCGACCATCTGCTGCATCACGTCGGCCGGCGACGCGAGCGCGTCGAGCGGGCGCAGCGGCGAGCCGATATCGACCGCGATCACGACGTTCGCGCCCATCGCACGCGCCGTGTCGACCGGCAGGTTGCTGACGAGGCCGCCGTCCACCAGCGCACGGCCGTTGATCTCGGCGGGCGCGAACAGGCCCGGCATCGCCATGCTCGCGCGGATCGCGAGCGGCAGCGAGCCGTGGTCGAGCACGACCATCTGCCCGGTCTGCAGGTCGGTCGCGATCGCGCGGTACGGGATCGGCAGCCGGTCGAACGGCTGGTTGGTCGGCACGGAGGCAGTCCAGTCGGCGAGCAGCGCCTGCAGCCGGTTGCCCTGCACGAGGCCCGCCGGCGCCTTCACGCCCTTTGCGCCGAAGCCGAGCGTCAGGCTGTTCACGTACAGGCGCTCGTCCTCGCGGCGGCTCTGCGGGAGGTCCGCGCGCTCGGTCACGTCGAACGCGATGTCCGCGAGGTTGGTCTCCGACAGGCGCTTCTGCATGTCGGCGGCGGGCATCCCGCTCGCGTACAGGCCGCCGACCACGGCGCCCATGCTGGTGCCGGCGATGCAGTCGACCGGGATGCGGTTTTCCTCGAGCACCTTCAGCACGCCGAGGTGCGCGTAGCCGCGCGCGCCGCCGCCGGACAGCACGAGGCCGATCGCCGGCCGGCCGGGCTGGCCGCCGTCGGGTGTGCAGGCGTGCGAAGCAAGCGGGGGCGCGGCGGGTGCGGCAGCCGGCGTGGACGCATCGGCGGCCGGCAAGGGTTGCGCGGCGGCAGAGCAGCACCAGACGGCGACGAGCATCGGACACAGGCGGCGCAACCGCTGCCAGCGGAGAGAATCGGGCGCTGTCATCGTGCTCATCGTGTCGTGGATTGCTTGGGGGTTTCGGGCGTCGGCTATCTGCGCGGCGCAGGCAAAACCGAGAGATTAACGTGTTTTGCGCAGGCGGCGCGAGACGCGGGAGCGTGTCTTCAGGCAGAATCGCGGCGTTTTCGGCAATTTCGTCGCGAAAAAAACATAAGAATTCCCTAAAGTATCGGCATCATTTGCCGCTATGCCGGGATACGCCGGCACCCACCATGCGCAGCCGGACCGGATTGCGCTGGGCGGCGCCGGCGGCGTTCCGCCCGTTCGTTCGTAAAGGCCAGATCATGTCGACCCCGCTGTTAGGAAAGTTGTTTGCGCGACCCGTGGCGATCGACCCTGGCACGGCGAGCACGCGCATCTACACGCCCGAGCGCGGCGTGGTGCTGAACCAGCCGTCGGTCGTCTGCTTTCGCAAGCGCGACGGCGCGGCTGCGCGTCCGACGCTCGAGGCGGTCGGCGAGGTCGCGAAGGCGCTGCTCGGCCGCGCGCCCGGGCATCTCAAGGCGGTGCGGCCGCTGCAGCACGGCGTGATCGCCGATGCGCACGCGGCGGAGCAGATGATCCGCCAGTTCATCGACATGTCGCACACGCGCGCGTGGTTCGGCCGGCGCGTCGAGGTCACGCTGTGCGTGCCGTCGGGGGCGACCGCGGTCGAGCGCCGCGCGATCCGCGACGCGGCTCATGCGGCCGGCGCGTCGAAGGTCGAGCTGATCGAGGAGTCGCTGGCGGCCGGGCTCGGCGCGGGCCTGCCCGTGACCGAAGCGGTCGGCTCGCTCGTCATCGACATCGGCGGCGGCACGACGGAAGTCGCCGTGATCGCGCTCGGCGGGATCGTCTACCGTGAAGCGATCCGCGTCGGCGGCGACCAGTTCGACGCGGCGATCGTCAACTACGTGCGCAACGTGTACGGCGTGCTGCTCGGCGACCAGACCGCCGAGCACGTGAAGAAGACGATCGGCTCGGCGACCGGCGCGGTGGCGCGCGAGACGATGCGCGCGGTCGGCCGCGGCGTCGAGGACGGGCTGCCGCGCACGGTGGAGCTGTCCAATCACGACGTCGCGGACGCGCTGGCCGGTCCGCTCAAGCAGGTGACGGGCGCGGTCAAGTCGGTGCTCGAGAACGCGCCGGCCGAGCTCGTGACCGACATCGCGCACCGCGGCGCGGTGCTGACGGGCGGCGGCGCGCTGCTCGCGCATTTAGGGCGCCTGCTGCTCGACGAAACCGGGCTCGCGGTGCGGATCGCCGACGAGCCGGCGACCTGCGCGGTGCGCGGGGCCGGCGAAGCGATGGGGCGGCTCGCGATGTGCGGGCCCGATTGATCTGGTGAGCGGCCCACGGCGGTCGCGCAGGGTGTGTCCTGATGCATCGCCTGTCGCGTTGGGCGGCGACCTGTAACGCCCATCCGCCCATCCGCCTGACCGTCCGACCGTCCGCCCGTCTGTCCGTCTGTCCGTCTGTCCGTCTGTCCGACCCGACCGTCCGACCGTCCGCCGGCCCGCCATTCGCGCGAACCGCGCGTCGCCTGATCCGGCGATTCTGATCCCGCCGAGTCGACATCCTTCCATGCGCCGTGATAGCGTGACGCGCCGCGCGCGGACCGAAGCCGCCGCGCGGCAACGGATCCGGGAGGCCAAGGACAATTGAAAAGAAATATCGAGCGGGGCGTCGTGGCCCGGGCCGGCCGCGTGCTGGCCGTCGTGGCGCTCGTCTGGGTGCTGGCTGCCGTCGTGCTGGCCGTGCACGGGATGCGCATCCCTGACGGGCGGGCGGACGTCGCCGTGATCTTCGGCAATGCGCTGGATCCTGACGGGACGCCGAAGCCCATCCTCGCGTCGCGCCTCGACGTCGGCGTGCAGTGCTACCGGTCGGGACGATGCCCGGCGATCTTCGTCAGCGGCGCGATCGACGGCCCCGGGCTGGACGAGGCCGCGGCGATGCGCGATTACCTGCTCGCGCGGGGCGTGCCGGCCGACCGGATCGCCGTCGACAACCAGGGCGACAACACGCTCGCGACCGCGCAGCACGCGTTCGTGTACATGCGGGCTCACCGCGCATCGAGCGTGCTGCTCGTCAGCCAGTTCTACCATCTGGCGCGTGCGCAGCTCGCGTTCGAACGGGTCGGTGTCGATCGCGCGCAAATCCGTGCCGCGTATCCGCGCCGGTTCGAGTGGCGCGACCTGTATTCGAGCTGGCGGGAAGTGCCGGCGTACGCCGTCTACGCGATCCGCCTCTGGTTGAATCCGGATGCGCGGCCGATGTCGTTCCGGCCGATGCTCTATCTGGAGCGGCTGTTTTCCTGATGCGCAGGCGCGGCACGACGGCCGCGCCTGCCGGCGGCATCGCGCCGCTGCGCGCGCGCCCGGTTCTGTCCTATCCTGTGCGAAAAACGCGACGTGCGCCGCGCGTCGCGTCCGACCCAGGAGCATCGATGCACAAGCCAGCAGACGAGTCTTCTCCGCGCGCGCCGCAAGCTGCGCCGCCATCCCCGCCGCAGTCCGCGACGGCCGCGCCCGGCGCGCCGTTCATCGCCCCCGAAGCCGATTCCCAGAAGCCCGAACGCGGCAGCCAGTACGTGCTGAAGGCCGGTGGCGCGTTCGTCGTCAGCAATGCGCTTGGCGACATCGGCGGACACGACGACGGTTTCTTCGTCGACGACATGCGCGTGCTGTCGCAATGGCGGCTGACCTTCGGCGGCCGCGCGCCGTCGCTGCTGTCGGGCGCGACGAGCGCCGACAACGCGTCGTTTACCGCGCACCTGACCAACCGGCCGTTGCCGCCGCTCGGCGGCCACGAGACGCCCGAAGGCGTGATCCATATCGAGCGCACGCGCGTGCTCGCGGACAACGTGCTGTACGAAGCGCTGACGCTGACGAACTACGGCGCGAGCGAAGCCGAGGTGCCGCTGTCGCTGTCGTTTACGGCGGATTTCAAGGACATGTTCGAGGTGCGCGGCACGCACCGCGAAGCGCGCGGCGCGATCGCGGAGCCGAGCCTCGACGCGGGCGCGGGCGCGGTACGGCTGCGCTACGACGGCCTCGATCGCGTCGAACGCACGGTGTCCGTGCAGTTCTCGCCCGAGCCCGATGCGCTGTCGGTCAACCGCGCCGACTACACGCTGACGATCGCCGCGCAGGCGTGCGTGTCGATCTACGTGACCGTCGAGGCGACGGTCGGCCCGTCGCACGGCGACTCGCCCGCGTGCGGTCGCAACGCGCTGCGCACCGCGCTCGTCGCCGTGCACCGCGAGATGCGCGCGCGCCGCGAGACGATGGCCCGCGTGCGCACCGGCAACCCGCTGTTCAACGCATGGCTCGACCGCTCGCTGGCGGATCTCGGCCTGTTGACGACGCACCTCGACACGGGGCCGTACCCGTATGCGGGCATTCCGTGGTTCTCGACCCCGTTCGGCCGCGACGCGGTGATCACGTCGATGCAGATGCTGTGGCTGCAGCCGTCGCTCGCGCGCGGCGTGCTGCGCTTTCTTGCCGCGCATCAGGCGCGGGAGACGTCCGCGTTCCGCGACGCGGAGCCGGGCAAGATCATGCACGAGTTCCGCAAGAGCGAGATGGCCGCGACGGGCGAGGTGCCGTTCGCGCTGTACTACGGCGGCGTGGACACGACGCCGCTGTTCGTCGTGCTGGCGGGCGCGTACCTCGAACAGACGGGCGACGACGCGCTGATCGACGAACTGTGGCCCGCGCTCGAGCGCGCGATCCAGTGGGTGAGCGACAAGTGCGACCGCAATCCGTACGGACTGCTCGACTACCAGCGCACGTCGGAGCGCGGCCTCGCGAACCAGGGCTGGAAGGACAGCCACGATTCGGTGTTCCATGCGGACGGCCGTTTTCCCGACGGGCCGGTCGCGCTCGTCGAAGTGCAGGCCTATGCATGCGCGGCGTTCGACGCGATGGCGGAATGCTCGCGGCGGCGCGGCCATGCGGCGGATGCGACGCGCTATTCGCTGCGCGCGAAGCTGCTGCGCGAGCAGGTCGAGGCGCTGTTCTGGATGCCGGAAGCCAGCTTCTACGGGATCGCGCTCGACGGTCACGGCGAGCTGTGCCGCGTGCTCGCGTCGAACGCGGGGCATCTGCTCGCGTTCGGGCTGCCGGATGCGGCACGCGGCGCGGCGGTCGCGGACGTGCTCGGCTCGACGCTGTTCCAGACCGGCTGGGGCGTGCGCACGCTCGCGGCCGGCCAGCCGCGCTTCAACCCGATGGCGTATCACAACGGCTCGGTGTGGCCGCACGACAATGCGCTCGCCGCGCGCGGGCTCGCGCGCTACGGCGACAAGGCCGCCGCGCTGAATCTGCTGGGCGCGCTGTTCGAGGCGGCCGTGAGCTTCGAGATGCGGCTGCCCGAACTGTTCTGCGGGTTCCCGCGCCGGCGCGGCGAGCCGCCGACCGCGTATCCGGTCGCGTGCCTGCCGCAGGCGTGGGCGGCGGGCGCGCCGTTCATGATGCTGCAGGCGTGCCTCGGCGTGAGCGTCGACACGGCGCGCCACGAGGTACGCGTCGAGCGCCCGGCGCTGCCCGAAGGCGTCGACTGGCTGCGGATCGACGGGCTCGCGGTCGGCGACGACAGCGTGTCGCTGACGTTCCGCCGGGTCGACGGGCAGGTGGTCGCGGCCGCGGAGCCGGGGCGCGTGAAGGTCGTCGCGGTGCTGTAGGCGGTGCTGTTGGCACTGAACGCAATGCAGGCAGGAAACACGCAACCCGCCGCCCGCGCGAACGTTGAGCGATGTCGTGCCACGTTCGCGCGGGCGGCATAGAATCCCGACATGACCCTCGAACCTTCCCGGAGGCACACGATGACGACCGACAAGCGGCCCGACGACGGCGAGCAGAAGCTCGAGCATCTCGAAGCGGCGGTCAACCACGTGCACGAGTCGATCGAATCGCAGAGCATCGCGGTCGGTGCGGCGAAAGGCATTCTCTTCAGCCTGATCGAAACGCTCGGCGCGCTGATCGGCGATCCCGACCTGCCCGAGCATGCGCGCTCCGGCTACGAAGCGCTGCGCAACAAGGCGAACGAGTTGCGCAGCACGCTCGAGAAGCACTGAGCCCACACGCGGCGGAGCGAGCGCTTCGCCGCGCTTTCCTGCGCTTCCCCGCGCTTTCAATTTCTCCTGCCCATTTGTGCGCGTGCGGCGCAAAGCGCCGTGCGTTCAATGAGTTACGCCGCGCATGCGCAGGATATCCACAAGCTTGCCAACACATTCTGTGGAGAACACCCGCGGCGCAAGTGGCGCGGGTGCCGCGCGCCGCGATCGATGCGCGCGTGCCTCGTCGCTGCCCGGCCCGCGTTCGCGGACAAAATGTCCCGTTGCATCAAGGTGTTACGCGATGCGTCGGCAGGATATCCACAGGCTTGCCAACAAAATCTGTGGAAAAGGGGCGCGCTATTGTGTCGTCACGGTTGGCAATGCGCAGCGGTTGCGCGGCGCTTTCGGGGTGGGCTGCCCGATACGCGCATCGCAGCGGGAAATCATGCGCGATCAATGAGTTAGCTGCCGGGTACCCAGGATATCCACATCCTTGCCAACAAAAATTGTGGACAAGCGGCCGGTGTGGAGCTTGGCCGCGTGTTCACGCAAGCGGCGCCGCGTCTGCCGCTTCGCCGACGATCCAGTCGCGAAACAGCGTCATCGCCGGCGTGAGGGGCTTCGACTTCAGCGACGTGAGCCAGTAGCCGCCCGCCTGCACGTCGATGTCGAGCGGCCGCACGAGCAGGCCGAGCTGCAGCTCGCGCGCGAACATGCACGCCGGTGCGAGCGCGACGCCGGCCCCCTGCATCGCCGCCTCGACCATCAGCCGTGACGAGTCGAACACGGGGCCGTTGACCGGCCACGGCTCGAGCAGCGCGGCCGCGAACCAGCCGAGCCACTCGTCGGTGCGATACGAGCGCAGCAGCGTTTCGTTCGCGAGATCTTCCGGCCGCGCGAGGCGCTTGCCGATCTCCGGCGCGCACAGCGCGGTGAGCGGCGCGTCGAGCAGCCGCTCGTTGCGGGTCGCCGGCCAGTTGCCAACGCCGAAGCGGATCGCGAAATCGAGCCCTTCGGCGGCCAGGTCGACGACGTTGTTGTTGGTGCGCAGCCGCAGCTCGACGAACGGGTGGGTATCGCCGAAGCGCTTCAGGCGTGGCATTAGCCAGCCTATGGCAAACGTGCCGACAACGCCGAGCGACAGCACCTCGCGGAAGCGCCCGCCGTCGAACTGCTTGAGCACCGTCTCGATCCGGCTGAACGCGTCGCTCAGCACCGGCAGCAGTGCGCGGCCCTCGTCGGTGAGCCCGAGCCCGCGCGGCAAACGCGTGAACAGCGTGCAGCCGAGCCGTTCCTCGAGCATCCGGACCTGCTGGCTGACGGCGGCCTGCGTCACGCTCAGTTCGAGGCCTGCGCGCGTGAAGTTCAGGTGGCGCGCGGACGATTCGAACGCGCGCAGTGCATTGAGCGGAAGGTGGGGGCGGAGCTTCGTCATAAGAAATTCTTTCGTCAGCGCTCAATTATCGTTGCTTGTCAGCTAACCGTAAAGTCGCGATAGTGCGTGTCGCCGGGCCGGCATCGAACCACCATTCCACCACGAGACAAACGACATGACCCATTCATCGCAACGTCGAACCCTGCTGTTGGCCGCCGCGACGGCGCCCCTCGTGCTGACCGTGAGCGCGTGCGCGTCGTCGCGGGCGGGCGCGGTGTCCGACGCATCCGTGCAGCCGCTTGATGCACTCGCTGCGCTCGAACGCGCGGCGGGCGGACGCCTCGGCGTATGCGCGATCGACACCGCGACCGGCCGGCGCGTGCAGCATCGTGCCGACGAGCGGTTCCCGTTCTGCAGCACGTTCAAGGCGATGCTGAGCGCGGCGGTGCTCGCGCAGAGCGTCGAGCGTCCGGCACTGCTGCAGCAGCGCGTGACGTACCGGCAGGCCGACCTCGTCCGCTATTCGCCGGTGACGGAGCAGCACGTCGGCGCCGGAATGACGGTTGCCGGGCTGTGCGCGGCCGCGGTCCAGTACAGCGACAACTCGGCCGCGAACCTGCTGCTGAAGCTGATCGGCGGGCCGCCCGGGCTGACCGCGTTCGCGCGCTCGATCGGCGATGACATGTTCCGCCTCGACCGCTGGGAGACCGAGCTGAACACCGCGTTGCCGGGCGACCTGCGCGACACGACGACGCCTGCCGCGATGTCGGCGAGCCTGCGCGTGCTCGCGGTCGGCGACGCGTTGCCCGCGCCGCAGCGGGCGCAGCTCGTCGACTGGCTGCGCGGCAACAAGACCGGGGACAAGCGGATTCGCGCGGGCGTGCCGGCAGGATGGCAGGTCGGTGACAAGACCGGCACCGGCGACTACGGGACGACGAACGACGCCGGCGTGTTGTGGCCGCCCGCGCGCGGGCCGGTCGTGCTGACGGTGTATTACACGCAAGCCAATGCGGACGCGAAGGCGAAGGACGACGTGATCGCGTCGGCGACGCGCATCGCGATCGCGGCGCTCGGTTGATCGACGCGTCACGCATCGTGTTGGTGGCGCGGCGCCGTGCCGCAAACGTGATGCGTGCGTCGAAACGTTGTGGGATCAACCACTTAGCTCAAGCATGCTCAGGATATCCACACGCTTGCCAACAAAAACTGTGGAAAAGACGCTGGCGGGTATCTGAGCATGCGCGCGCGACGCGGGGCGACGGTGCGCGGCATCGGGTTGGCACGCCGCGTGCCTCATTCGCGACGATGCAAGGAAAGCCTTTCCGATCAAGCATTTGCCTGCGCTATGCGCAGGCTATCCACATCCTTGCCAACAAAATCTGTGGACAACGGACGTCGCCGCGAACGGGGCGTCGCGTCGGGTGCGAAGCGCAAGGCGATGCGCGCGATGCGCCGGGTACGGCCGGGAGCGTCACGACGCGGCGAACGGTCAGTCGCGCCGGTCGTCGACGGTAGGCCAGCGCGCGAACGCGAACACCCAGAGCATGATGATGTTCAGCAGCGGCACGATCATCGTCAGCACCCACCAGCCCGAGTGACCGGTGCGCCGGACGATGCGGACATACGGATAGACGCAGATCACGAAGATGACGAGCGTGACGAACAACTTCACGGCGGAGAAATGGTGCATGTGATGCATGGCCTTCTCCTCGAACAGGTGTTGTCGTTGTGCTGCTTGAACAGGGCGGGATGCGGTGTCTGGCGTGGTGCACGAGTCGCGGGCGGGGCGATCGGCCTGCAGCGACTAGCGCGATCTTGACGCCCGCGCGTGCGGTGCGTCAAGCCGATGCGGCGCGTGCCGGATGCGCATCGATTCGCCCGTGGCGTCGCCGATCGGCGCGCTGCATTGCCGCATCCGTGACGCCGATCGTGTTTCGCTGCGCGATCAATGAGTTATCGCACGCTTGCGCAGGATATCCACAAGCTTGCCAACAAAATCTGTGAGTAAGTGAAGTGATGTGCACCCGCGCGAGCAGGCGATGGCGGCGGTGGTGAACAACGGTGCATCGCCGGCGCATCGTGGTGCGGGCGATGCAAAAGCGGCGCGCATTGATCCAGATTCGCACGCGGCGTCTGCATCACGCGTGCCAAAGCCCGTCGGATCAAGGACTTGGCGAAGTGGTGCGCAGGATATCCACAACCTTGCCAACAAAATCTGTGGACAAATCGCCTGTCGCGCCGGCGTCAGGCTGGTGCATCGAAGTGCACCGCGACGGTGAGGCCGTGGCCGCCCGCGCTGGTGGCAAGCGTCACCGCCGCACGATGCTGCTCGGCGATCCGCTTGACGATCGACAGGCCGAGCCCGCTGCCCGAGTTCGTCGCCGTCTGCGCACCGGCGCCGCGATAGAACCGTTCCCACACGTTCGCACGCTCGCCTTCCGGAATGCCGGGGCCGGTGTCGGCCACCTCGAGCACCGCGGTGCCGCCTTCGATGCGTGCGCCGACGTCGACGCGCGCGCCATCGCCCGCATAGCGGATCGCGTTGTCGACAAGATTGTTCAGCAGCACGCGCAGCGTGTCGGCGTTGCCCGCGACCTTGACGGGCGTCGTCACGATCGCGCCGAGATCGACGCGATGCGCGTCGGCGACGCGCGCGCGGTCCGCGACCACCGAGCGGCACAGCGCGGCGAGATCGACCGGCGCGAACGCGGCCGTCTGCGCATCGGGTTCGATGCGCGCGAGCGTCAGCAACTGCTCGGCCAGGTGGCCGAGCCGCGTGGTGCCCGCATGGATCTGCGCGAGGATGCGCTCGCGCTCGTCCGCCGTCGCCGCGCGCCGCAGCAGCTGCGACTGGATCGACAGGCCCATGATCGGCGTGCGCAGTTCATGCGCGGCATCGGCGATGAAGTGCCGCTGCAGCGTGAACGAGCGATCGAGCCGCGTGAGCAGGTCGTTGATCGCTTCGGCGAGCGGCCGCACTTCGTTCGGCATCGACGCGACGTCGACCGGTTCGAGGTTGTTCGCGTTGCGGCGCTTGAGCCCGGCGGCGATCGCGGCGAGCGGCCGCAGCCCCTCGCCGATGCCGAACCACAGGCCGATCGCGAGCACCGGCAGCATCGAGAACACCGGCCACAGCAGGTGCACGGCGATGCCGGCGATCGCTTCCCAGCGTGCGCGGCGCGCCTGCGCGAGACGGATCGTCGTGCCGCCGCGCTGCGTTACGTAGGTGCGCCACGGCGTGCCGTCGACGTCGACGCCCGCGATGCCGGCCTGCGTCGGCGGCGGCAGCTTCGAGTCGCGGTCGGTCGAATAGACGAGCGTGCCGTTGCGCCAGACCTGCAGCAGCACCGCGTCGGGATCGTCGACCTTGAAGCCGTGTTCGCCTTCCGCATGGCTCTTGAACGACAGCTCGCCGTTCGGGCCGACGACGATCTGTTTCGACATGCTGCGCATCTGGTCGTCGAGCAGGTCGTCGAGTTCGCGCAGCGCGCCCCAGTAGGTGCCCGCGCTCGCGAGCAGGCCGATCACGCACGCGGCCGGCATCAGCCACAGCAGCAGGCGGCGCCGCAGCGATACGCCGCGCCAGCGTGAAACCGCGCGCTGCAGGCCCGTCATGCGCCGTCACCGATCCGGTAGCCGACGCCGCGCACCGTGCGGATCATGTCGTGGCCGAGCTTCTTGCGCAGGTTGTGGATGTGCACCTGCACCGCGTTGCTCTCGACTTCCTCGCCCCAGCTGTACAGGCGTTCCTCGAACTGCTCGCGCGAGATCACGGCGCCCGGTTCGCGCATCAGTTCGTGCAGCAGCACGAACTCCTTCGGCGACAGCGGCACTTCGTCGTCGTTGAGCCAGACCAGGTGCTTGACGGGATCGAGCCGCAGCGGGCCGATCGCGAGCGTCGTCTGCGCGCGGCCCGCATGGCGGCGGTTGACCGCGCGGATGCGCGCGAGCAGTTCCTCGAGCGCGAACGGTTTGACGAGATAGTCGTCCGCGCCGGCGTCGAGGCCGGCGATGCGGTCGGACAGGCCGTCGCGTGCGGTGATGACGATCGCCGGCAGGTTTTCGTCGCGGCGGCGTAGCGCGGCGAGCACCGACAGTCCGTCGCGGTTCGGCAGCCCGAGATCGAGCAGCAGCAGCCCGTAGCCGGTGGTCGTGCGCAGCGCGAGCGACGCGGCTTCGCCGTCCGTGACCCAGTCGACCGCGAAGCCTTCCTGTTTCAGACCCTGTTCGAGCCCGCTGCCGATCAGCGGATCGTCCTCGACGAGCAGTACGCGCATGTGTTCGTGTTTCTCCGTGAAGGCGCCGTACGGGCGCCCGGTCTGCCTATGATAAGCGCGCGCGTCTTAGGGGGAGCTTAAGCGTGGGGCGAGGGGGGATGTCCGGCGGGCGGGGCGGTACGAGTGTTGGTGCCGCCGCGGGCATGCCGGCACGTCGACGGTGGGTCGGCGCAATGGCGCAGCGGCCTGCTGCACACATTCCGGCTGACAAATTCGCATCTGTCCAACGCGGCACCCCGCCGCGTCGCCGCGATCTTCAGGTTTGCTTAATCTTACGGTCCGTAATCTGCGGACGTCGCGCTCATCGGGAGCGCGACGTCCTGTCAAGAAAAAGGAACGAAATCATGAAGCCACTGACCAGAATCCTGGCGATCGCACTCGCCGCGTTGCCGGCCGCCGTCTACGCGCAATACACAGGGCCGTCGTCGCTGACGACGACGACCGTGAAAGAGCTGCTCGCGAACGGCAAGGACGATCAGCACGTGCTGCTGCAGGGCCGCATCGTCAAGCACGCCGGCGGCGAGGATTACGACTTCGCGGACGCGACCGGCACGATTCGCGTCGAAATCGACGACAAGCTGTGGGCCGGCGGCCAGCCGGTCGGCGACAACAGCGAAGTGAAGCTGACCGGCGAATTCGAGCGCAAATGGTCGGGCCGCGTGAAGGTCGATGCCGACCGGATCGACGTGGTGCGCTGAACGGTGCGCGGGGAGCCGGTGATACCATGAGCGACCGGTTCCCGTTCTCTCCAAGATGGCCGACAATTTCGACGAACTCGCGTCCCGGATCCGGGCGCAATTTTCCGGGCTGAGCCCGCAATTCCAGGCCGGCGCGGCGTTTCTGCTCGATCATCCCGACGAAGTCGCCGTGTCGTCGATGCGCAAGGTCGCGCAGCGCGCGCAAGTGCAGCCCGCGTCGCTCGTGCGGCTCGCGCAGCAGCTCGGTTTTCCCGGCTGGAACGAGCTGCGCGACCTGTGCGTCGCGCGCGTGCGCACGCGCCCCGAGCCGCTCACGCAACGCGCGCGCTCGCTCGTGCGGCCCGACGCGAAGGCGTCGCTTGCGCACGACCTGCTCGCCGCACAGCAGCACAATCTCGCGGCGACCGCCACGCAGAATGCGCAGGCGCTCGCCGAAGCCGCGAAGCTGATCCGCAAGGCATCGCACGTGCATGTCGCCGGTTTCCGTTCGTGCTATCCGGTCGCGTTCGGGCTCGTCTACGGCTACCGGCTGTTCCGGCCGACCGTGTCGCTGCTGACGGGCGTCGCCGGTTCGCTCGAGATGGAGCTGCGCACGATCGCGAAGCAGAGCGCGACCGTGGTCGTCAGCTTCGCGCCGTATTCGGCCGAGGCGACACGTGTCGCGCAGGCCGCGAAGGCGCAGGGCAGCCGGATCGTCGCGATCACCGACAGCGCCGTGTCGCCGATCGCGCTGCATGCCGATGCGCAGCTGATCTTCACGCACGACAGTCCGTCGTTCTTCCCGTCGCTCGTCGCCGCGCATGCGCTCGCCGAGGCGCTCGTCGCGCAGCTGCTCGCGCTCGAAGGCAGCGATGCGATCGCCGCACTCGAACGCGCGGAAGTCGAGCTGCATGCGAAAGGAGCGTACGTGGTTTGATGAAGCGGGGGCGGTAAAGGAAGGCGGCGTACGGCGCTGTAAATCGCGCGCATCGATATTTCACCGCATGCCGAAACGTCGTCGCGGTGCACCCGCGTATGCTTGGGTTTCCCTTTCCGACGGAGCCCACGATGACCCCCGCGACGACCCATTCCGATCTGCAAGCCCGCCACGCCGAAGCCTTCCGCGCGCTGCACGCGCAACCCGGCGCCTTCATCCTCCCCAACCCGTGGGACGCGGGCACCGCACGGCTGCTCGCGATGGCCGGCTTCCGCGCGCTCGCGACGACGAGCGCCGGGTACGCGTTTTCGCGCGGCCGTCCGGACAACGCGATCGGTCGCGACGAAATGCTCGCGCACATTGCCGATATCGTGGCGGCGGGCGGGCTGCCGGTGAGCGCCGATCTCGAGAACGGTTTCGGCGACGCGCCGGACACGGTCGCCGAAACGATCCGGCTCGCGGCCGGGGCCGGCGCGGTCGGCGGCTCGATCGAGGACGCGACGGGCCGGGCCGACGCACCGATCTATCCGCACGACGCGGCGGTCGAGCGCATCGCGGCGGCCGTTGCCGCGGCGCGCGCGTTGCCGTTTCCGTTCACGCTGACCGCACGTTGCGAAAACTACCTGCACGGCCGCCACGATCTCGACGACACGATCGCGCGCCTTGTCGCGTATCGCGACGTGGGCGCCGACGTGCTGTACGCGCCCGGCCTGACCGATCCCGGCGAGATCGAGGCCGTCACGCGCGCGGTCGATGCGCCGGTCAACGTCGTGATGGGCCTGCAGGGCGCGACGCACAGCCTCGATGCGCTTGCGGCGCTCGGGGTGAAGCGCGTGAGTGTCGGCGGCGCGCTGGCGCGCGCAGCGCTTGGCGCGTTCCTGCGCGGCGTGACGGAGATGGTGCGCGATGGCACGTTTTCGTTCGCGGAAGCAGCGGTGCCGGGACGCCAGCTCAATCAATGGTTCGCTGCGGAGAACAATCCGCCCGTCTCGTTCGGGAAATGATGCATGAAAATGCGTGGGATCGATTCCAGCCCGTGCATCGATTGATGTGAATCAGTTCATTTTGCTTTCGATTAAATGATGGCTGAACAGGCGGGATGCATGACACGTTCATTGCATCCCGTTTTTTATTCCGGATATTTCGTGATTCCATGTCGATGCGCTTGACGTATCCTGACAAACCACCTGCCGGGCGGGCGTTCGCGGCTTTTTTCCAGGATTTTTTCTGCGCGCGGGAGTTGCCGGTTTATTTTGTGATTGATAATCTTCATTCCATCTGAAAAATACCGGCGGCTCCGGCTTCCGGAAAATCAATATAAATGTGCTGAGAGAGCCATGACGATCCGAGATATGCTACGTACCCGGTTTCGCGTCGGCGATGTCGTGACGCTGAAAACCGGCGGGCCGCGCATGACGGTCACCTACGCCGGGCCGGTCGTCTTCGACGAGGCCGACTGGCTGATCTGCCAGTGGTTCGACGAAGGTGGCCACTTCCGCCAGGAAATGTTCCATCACGAGACGGTCGTGCCGGAGCCGCGCGCGATCTCGGCCGGGCGCGTACGCGTGCGCATGCAGGGGCAGCGCTACCGGTCGGCGGCATAAGCGGCGGCACGGCGGCCCGCCGCATCGACGTTTCACGTCAGCGCGAAACATCCGGTGTGCGGCGGCGCCGATACTGCGTGCATGAACCCGAACCCGACCGATCCGATTGCCGCGGTCACGCACCGCGATCCCTATCCTTACTACGCAGCGCTCGTCGACGGGCCGCCGCTCGCGTTCGATGCCGCGCTCGGCCTGTGGGTCGCGAGCCGCGCCGCGAGCGTGAGCGCGGTGCTCGCCGATCCGGCGTGCCGCGTCAGGCCGCTTGCCGATCCGGTGCCGCTCGCGCTGCGCGGCACGACGGCCGGCGAACTGTTCGCGCAGCTCGTGCGCATGAACGACGGCGCGTTGCGGCACGATGTGCCGAAGCGCGCATTGCACGCGGCGCTCGCGTCGGTCGATACCGACGCGTTGCGCCGGCGCGCGGCCGTGCTCGCCACACGGCGCATGCCGAAGCAGGCCGCGCCGGAGGCGCTCGATGCGTGGTGCATGACAGTGCCCGTGTGCGCGGTGGCCGATCTGCTCGGCTTCGACGACACTCGGCTCGATGCGGTCGCGGAATGGGTGACCGATTTCGTCGCGGCGCTGTCGCCGCTGTCGACGGATTCGCAACTGGCGCGTGCCAGCGACGCGGCGGGTCGGTTGCTCGACCGGATGACGGCGCTCGTTGCTGCGACGGCTGCGACCGACGGCACCCTCGTCGCGGCGGTGCAGCGCGCGGCGCGGGACGCCGGCTGGCACGCGAGCGGCGCGCTGATCGCGAATCTGGTCGGGTTGCTGTCGCAGACGTGCGAGGCGACGGCGGCGTGGCTCGGCAATACGCTGGTCGCATGGCTCGACCCGGCCAAGCGGCCCGCAGGCGGAACCTGCATGCCGGACGACGCAACGCTCGACGCGTTCGTCGCGGAAGTAGCGCGCTTCGATGCGCCGGTGCAGAACACGCGGCGCTTCGCCGCCGCACGCACGACGCTTGCCGGCGTGACCGTCGATGCGGGCGCGGCGATCCTCGTCGTGCTCGCGGCCGCGAACCGCGATCCGGCGGTGCATCGGGATCCGCATCGCTTCAACCCCGGCCGGCCGCCGGACGCGACGTTCGGCTTCGGGATGGGGGCGCACGGCTGTCCCGGCGAGCGGATCGCGCGGGCGGTGACGGCGGGCGCGTTCGGCGCGTGGCTGCTTGAAGCGGGGGTGGGCGGCGCGGACGGTATACCGCCGCGCGACGCGTTGAGCTGGCGCTACCGGGCCTCGACCAACGTCAGGATGCCGAAGTTCGAGGCGGCGGCACGGTAACGCACGGGAACGGGAAGGGGGTTAGCGGCAGCCTTGCTTCTGCGCCCATTGCTCCTGGGCGACGCGGCGCTGCACGCGTTCGACGAGACCGGTGGAAAAGGTCCGCATGCTGATGCCGCGGCGCTTCGCGAGGATGGTCTGCGCGACGTCGGCTTGCGGGTTCGGCTGGCAGGCCCAGTACAGCGTCATCAGCCAGCCGATGCCCGTCCACGCGAACAGCGCGTTGAACAGCGCGATCGTCAGCTTGTCGTGACGGCCGCGCCGGTCGGCGATGATGGCCGGCAGAAAGTAGAGCGCGACCGCGGCGACTGAACCGGCGGCTTGAATCAGGACTTCGGTCTGCATGTTGCTGCTCCATCCGGACTGCAATGCGACCGATTGTCGCGCGTTTCGCGTTCTTGTGCTGGCAATTGATTGTTGCGTTTTTGATCACGATCGGGCGGCTTCGGGCGCTGCCTGGGCCGCATCGTTACTGAGCCTGAAACCCTCGTCGAGCCAGCCGGTGATGCCCCCGATCATCAGCTTGACCGGCTGCCCGAGACGCGCGAGGCGGATCGCGGCGCGGGCGGCGCCGTTGCAGTGCGGGCCGGCGCAATAGACGACGAACAGCGTGCCGGCCGGGTACGCGGCGAGCTTGCCCGCGACGATCTTGCGGTGCGGCAGGTTGCGCGCGCCGGGCACGTGCCCGGCGGCGAACAGGTCGGGGCCACGGACGTCGAGCAGCACGAAGTCGGGTGCACCCGATGCGAGCGCGTCGTGGACGTCCCAGCAGTCGGTCTCGAAGCGCAGCGACGCTTCGAAATGCGCGAGGGCGGCGGGGCTGTCGGCGGCGGGGACGTCGGTAACGTAGGACATGCGAAGGGTCTCCTGAAGGGGTGCGGATCACGGTGAAGCGTGCGTTGAAGATGGGGCCAGTATCGCGGTTCGCCGCGCCGCGCGGCAGTGGCGTGATCGACAAGTTCCGGTAACATCGCGCCATGAAAAATCATCTCGTCGTCGCGCTCGCCTACGATCGCCTCTGCACCTTCGAATTCGGCTGCGTGGTCGAACTGTTCGCGCTCGACCGTCCCGAACTGGGCGTCGACTGGTATCGCTTCGCGGTCTGCGCAAGCGAGCCAGGGCCCGTTCGCGCGGCGGGCGGCATCACGGTCGCCGCGCCGTACCGGCTCGCGATGCTCGATCGCGCCGATACGATCGTGATCCCCGGCTGGCGCGATCCGGACGAACTGCCGCCCGAACCGCTGCTGAAGAAGCTGCGGGCCGCGCACCGGCGCGGCGCGCGGCTGTGCACGATCTGCTCGGGCGTGTTCGTGCTGGCGGCGGCGGGCGTGCTCGACGGCCTCACCGTGACGACGCACTGGCGCTATGCGGACCGCCTGCAGGCGCGCTATCCGGCGCTGCGCGTGAATCCGGACGCGCTGTACGTCGACGAGGGGCAGATCATCACGTCGGCCGGTTCCGCGGCCGGGCTCGACATGCTGCTGCATCTGGTGCGTCGCGATCACGGCGGCGCGATCGCGAACCGCGTCGCGCAGCGGCTCGTGCTGCCGCCGCATCGCGACGGCGGGCAGGCGCAGTTCGTGCCGCGCCCGGTCGCGCCGGGTGGCAGCGACCGGCTCGCGAAGCTGATCGACTGGATGCGCGCGCATGCGGCCGAACCGCACACGCTCGCGTCGCTCGCCGCGCAGGCAGCGATGAGTCCGCGCACGCTGCAGCGGCAGTTCGCCGACGCGACCGGGTTGTCGCCGGTCGCGTGGCTGATCCGCGAGCGCGTGAACGTCGCGAAGGACATGCTCGAAGCGAATCCGGCGCTGCCGCTCGCGCAGGTCGCGGCGCGCGCGGGGTTCGGCTCGGAGGAGTCGCTGCGCCGGCATTTCCGGCGCATCGCGGCGACGAGTCCGGCCGCGTACCGGAAGGGGATGGATCGTGGCGTAAGGTCCTGATGGCAAGGCAAGGGGCGGAGGGCCCGCCTCACCGGATGCGCTTGCATCACGACGAAAAAGGAAAACATCTGATTCGCGACGCTTGCGACGCTGGTTGCGACGCTCCGCCGCAAGCCGGCGGGGCGTCGCTCGCGATGCGCGATCAGCGCGTGTTGGTGTCGCCGGCTTTCTTCTTGATGCACGCGACCCGGTACACGCCATCCTCGACCTCCACGCCATGCGTATCGTGCGTGAAGCCCGGGAAGCGCAGGTCGTACTGTTCGAGCGCCTTCAGGTAGCCGAGCAGCGGCCCGTCCGCCGGCCCCGCGTTCTCGCCCGGCATCAGCAGCGGAATGCCCGGCGGATACGGCACGACGCCCGTCGCGACGGTACGGCCTTCCATCTCCGACAGCTCGAGCATCTCGATGTCGTTGTGCACGAGATGCTCGAACGCCTCCGCCGGGCTGTAGTCCGGCTTCGGCAGCGTCGAGAAGCCGCGCGACATCATCTCGGTCGTCTTCAGGTCGCTCATCGCGCTGAACATCAGGTCGCACAGGTCGCGCAGGCCGAGCTTGCCATAGCGGTCCGGACAGCGCGCGACGAGATCGGGCAGCGCCTGTTCGAGCGGCGCGTTCGCGTCGTAGTCGCGCTTGAAGTCGAGCAGCGTGTTGACGAGCGTCCCCCACTTGCCCTTCGTCACGCCGAGCGAGAACAGGAACAGGATCGTGAAGTCGGTCGTCTTCTCGACGACGATCCCGTGCCGGTCGAGATACGCGGTCACGACCGACGTCGGGATGCCGACCGGCATCAGCCCGCCGTTCGGCGCGACGCCCGGCGTGAGGATCGACACCTTGATCGGGTCGAGCATGCAGTAGTCGTCCTCGATGTCGCCGAAGCCGTGCCACGCGTCGCCCGGGTGCAGCACCCAGCACGACGGATCGGTGACGAGCAGCGTCTCGTCCGCTTCATGGAAGCGCACGCGCCGGCCCGTCTTGCGGTCGACCACCGTGTCCGGCTGCCAGCCGTTGAAGAACCAGTCGTTGTTCTCCTCGCACTCCACATGCAGGCGGCCGAGCATCTGCCGGAATGCGACCGCCTCGCGGATCGCGTCGGTCGTCAGCGCCTCGCCGCCGGGGCCGTCCATCATCGCGGCGCTCACGTCGTTCGACGCGATGATCGCGTAGTTCGGCGACGTCGACGCATGCATCATGTACGCCTCGTTGAAGCGTGCATGCTCGATCGGGTTGCGGCCGTCGCGGGATGTTCCTGACCGACGACATCCACGCGCAGCCGGGCCTGTTCGCGCTGCTGCCGCAGATCGTCGATGCGGTGCGCGCGCCGGTGATCGCGGCGGGCGCGATCGCCGACGGCCGGGGCATCGCGGCCGCGTTCGCGCTCGGCGCGCGCGCGGTGCAGATCGGCACGGGCTACCTGCTGACGCCGCAGGCCGGCCGCTCGCCGCAGCATCGCGCGGCGGTACGCGCGGCGCGCGACGACGGCACGCGCGTGACCAACCTGTATACGGGCCGCCCCGCGCGTGGCCTGATGACCCGCTTCATGCGCGAACAGGGGCCGATGAGCGCGGTCGCGCCCGCGTTTCCGCTCGCGACGGCGGCGGTCGATCCGCTGCGCGGCGCGTTCGAACGGCAGGGCCGCGACGATTTCTCGATGCTGTGGTCGGGCGAGGCGGCGGCGCTCGCGCGCGACGAAGGCGCCGGTGAGCTGACGCGCCGGCTGTGGGACGACGCGCTCGCGTGCGCGGCGGGCCTCGGCGCGATGCTGCCGCGGGCCGCCTGACGCGCGTCGACCCGCGTCGACCTGGGTCGGAAAGGGGCGCGGGCGGTTGGCCGTCGGCGTATCATCTGGGTTTTCGTCAGCCCGATCCAGGCACCCACCATGACCTCCGTCGACACTACCCCCGTCCTCGACCATGACAAGCTCGTTACCTTCGTCGAGCGCAAGTGGAACGATGAAATCCTCCATGCGCTGACCGACTACATCGCGATTCCCGCGAAGAGCCCCGCATTTGATCCCGACTGGGCGAAGCGCGGCTACCTCGAGCGGGTCGTCACCGATGCCGCGCAATGGGCCGAGCGCCAGCCCGTGAAGGGCCTCAAGCTCGAGATCGTGCGGCTGCCGGGCCGCACGCCGGTGATCTTCTTCGAGACGCCCGCGACGCGCTCGGGCAGCACCGACACGATCCTGCTGTACGGCCACCTCGACAAGCAGCCCGAATTCGACGGCTGGCGCGCGGATCTCGGCCCGTGGACGCCGAAGTTCGAGAACGGCAAGCTGTACGGCCGCGGCGGCGCGGACGACGGCTACGCGATCTACGCGAGCCTCGCGGCGCTCGGCGCGCTCGACGAGCAGGGCGTCGAACGGCCGCGCTGCGTCGGCCTGATCGAGACCTGCGAGGAGTCGGGCAGCTACGACCTGCTGCCGTACGTCGACGCGCTGCGCGACCGGCTCGGCCAGGTGTCGCTCGTCGTGTGTCTCGATTCCGGCGCCGGCAACTACGACCAGATGTGGCTCACGACGTCGCTGCGCGGGCTCGTGTCCGGCGACCTGCAGGTCGAGGTGCTCGAAGAGGGCGTGCATTCGGGCGTGTTCGGCGGCATCGCACCGTCGAGCTTCCGCGTGATGCGCCAGCTGTTCGAACGGCTCGAGGACGCGAAGAACGGCAACCTGCTGCCGGGCGCGTTCCATTGCGAGATTCCCGACAGCCGCCTGCGCGAAGCGGATGCGACCGCCGCGATTCTCGGCGATGCGGTATGGAAGGGCCTGCCGTGGGCGTGCGGCGCGGACGGCAAGCCCGTGCTGCCGACCACGACCGATCCGCGCGAGGCGCTGCTGAACTCGACGTGGCGGCCGTCGCTGTCGGTGACGGGGGCAGCGGGCCTGCCGCCGCTCGCCGATGCGGGCAACGTGCTGCGTCCGCGCACCGCGTTCAAGCTGTCGCTGCGCCTGCCGCCGCTCGTCGACGCCGCGCAGGCCGTGCAGCAGCTGAAGGAACTGCTCGAACTCGATCCGCCGTACAACGCGAAGGTCACGTTCAAGCCCGACGCGGGCGCGGCGACCGGCTGGGCGGCGCCCGACCTCGCGCCGTGGCTCGCGTCGTCGCTCGATGCCGCGTCGCGCCGCCACTTCGGCGCCGACTGCGCATACATGGGCCTCGGCGGCACGATCCCGCTGATGAACGTGCTGCAGGCGGGCTTCCCGGCCGCGCAATTCATGGTGTGCGGCGTGCTCGGGCCGAAGTCGAACGCGCACGGCCCGAACGAGTTCCTGCACGTGCCGTATGCGAAGAAGCTGACGGCGGCGGTCGCCGACGTGATCGCTTCCGCACGCTGAGCACGGACCCGGCCACGGATCCGACCACGGACCCCGACTGCGAGGAGACACGCCGATGAGCGACCCGCTGATGCCCGATACTGAACCCCTGCGCGTGCGCGCCGAGCCGTTGCACGCCTTCGTCGCCGCGATCTGGGAGCGGGCGGGCAGCAGCGAACGCGAGGCGCGTCTCGTCGCCGATCACCTGGTCGGCGCGAACCTCGCGGGCCATGATTCGCACGGGATCGGCATGATCCCGAACTACGTTTCGTCGTGGCGCGAAGGGCAATTGCAACTCAACGCGCACGCGTCGATCGTCCGCGACGCGGGCGCGGTGCTGACCATCGACGGCGGGCGCGGCTTCGGCCAGGTGATCGCGTTCGAGGCGATGGTCGAAGGGATCGAGCGCGCGCGGCGGATGGGGATCTGCGCGATCGGCCTGCGCGATGTCCATCACCTCGGCCGTATCGGCCACTGGGCCGAGCAATGCGCGCGCTCGGGCCTCGTGTCGTTCCATTTCGTGAATGTGCCGGGCGACCTGCTCGTCGCGCCGCTCAACGGCACCGATCCGCGCTTCGGCACGAACCCGTTCTGCGCCGCGTACCCGCGCACGGGCAAGCCGCCGCTCGTGCTCGACTTCGCGACCAGCGCGATCGCGTACGGCAAGACGCGCGTCGCGTACAACCAGCGCAAGCGCGTGCCGGCCGGCGCGCTGATCGACCATCGCGGCCAGCCGACCGACGATCCGGCCGTGATGCACGAGAAGCCGTTCGGCGCGTTGCTGCCGTTCGGGCTGCACAAGGGCTATGCGCTCGCCGCGATGTGCGAGATCTTCGGCGGTGCGCTCGTCGGCGGGCATACGACGTACGGCGACACGCTGCAGAAGACGAGCGCGATCATCAACGGGATGCTGTCGGTGCTGATCGATCCGCGCGCATTCGAAGCCGCCGACGCGGAGCGCGAGGCCGACGCGTTCGTCGAATGGGCGAAGGCGTCGCCGCAGGCCGGCGACGCGCCGGTGCGGATGCCCGGCGAACCGGAAGACGCGAGCCGCGCGGTGCGCGGCGCCGACGGGATTCCGGTCGATCGCGCGACGTGGCGGCAGATCGGCGACAGCGCGGCGGCCGTCGGATTCACCGACGCCGAGCGCGATGCGTGGACGCAGCGCTGCACGCTCGGCGCGTGAGGCAGGCGCATGAGCTGGCAGTCTGAAAAGGCGCACGGCGAAGAGATTGCGTACCAGCTCGCGAGCCTCGGCAACGTCGAGGTCGCGCGGTTCTTCAGCGGGGCGTCGCTGCGGGTCGACGGCGTGATGTTCGGCTTCATGTCGAACGGATCGCTGTTCCTGCGCGTCGACGACGTGAACCGGCCTGCGTTCGTCGTGGCCGGGATGGGGCCGTTTTCCTATGCGGGACGCACGCGCACCGTCAACCTCGAAGGCTACTACGAAACTCCGGCTGACGTGCTCGAGGACGCAGGCGCGCTGTTCGACTGGTGCCGCGGTGCATATCGTGCCGCGTTGCTCGCGGGGCCGCCGAAACGCAAGGCGAAGCGCGCGGCGCGGTAGCGGGGCGGACCGGGCGGAATAGCGTGTCACCACGATGACGCGCAACGCCGGTAGCTTACTACCGCACTTCACCTAAGCTCACCGCACCACGCGCGCTTCACAACGGCCGGTTCGGCGTTTATGATCGGCGCGATCGCGTTGGCGCACGACATGGCCGGTTGCCGGGCGAACCCGCAACGGCCGGCGCACACGGCGCGCAGAACGCCGCGCGGCATGCATCCCCACTCATATCCAGACGGAGACAGCTGATGCTCGTCCTGATTCTCGGTTTAGTGATCTTCCTTGGTGTGCATTCGATCCGCATCTTCGCGGACGACTGGCGATCCGCGCAGATCGCCCGGCTCGGCGAAAATGGCTGGAAAGGCGGCTATTCGATCGCGTCGATCATCGGGTTCGCGCTGATCATCTGGGGCTACGGCCTCGCGCGCGCGGGCGCGACCCTGCTGTGGGTGTCGCCGGTCGGCGTGCGGCACCTGACGGGGATGCTGACCGCGATCGCGTTCGTGCTGATCGCGGCGGCGTACGTGCCGGCCAATCGCATCAGGACGCTCGTCGGGCACCCGATGCTGGCCGGTGTGATGGTGTGGGCGGTCGCGCACCTGCTCGCGAACGGCACGCTGCACGCGGTCGTGCTGTTCGGCGCGTTCCTCGTGTGGTCGTTCGTCGATTTCATCGTGTGGCGCGCGCGCGATCGCCGCAACGGCGTGCGCTATCCGGCCGGCAGGACGTCGGCCGATGTCGTGACGGTCGTGGCCGGCCTCGTGATCTGGGCTGTGTTCGCGCAGTTCCTGCACGGCTGGCTGATCGGCGTGCGGCCGTTCGGCTGAGCGTGCCTGCGGCGCGCATTGCCGGGACGCCGCGCGCCGCGCGTGACTTGCCGCTCGCGCCACGAAATGCCGCGAACCTGCGCGTCACGTGCGCAAGCTCGCAGGGGCGCGCGTTACAGCGGCCTCTTGAACAGGCCGACGGTCAGCGCCGCGCCGATGCACACGATGCCGATCCGCAGGATCCGTTCATTGACGCGATGCAGCGCCCACGAGCCGCACAGGCCGCCGACGATCGCGCCGCCGCCGAGCGCGAGCGCCGCGGGCCAATGCAGGTGCGGCGAGGTCAGAAACAGCAACACCGCCGACGCATTCATCACGCCCGTGAGCGCGTTCTTCGTCGACGCCGCGTGACGCGGCGACAGGCCCGTCATCGTCAGCGCCACGATCATCAGGAAGCCGATACCCCCGCCGAAATAGTCGCCGTAGATCGCGATCGCGAACTGCGCGACGGCGGTCGCGACGGGGCCGAGATGCACCGTCTCCTGGCTCGGCTTGCGGAAGAAGCTGCCCCACGCGAATACGGCGGTCGCGAACAGCACGAGCCACGGCACGAGCCGCGAGAAGATCGACGACGGCGTGTTCAGCAGCAGCCCGCCGAGCGCGCCGCCGACGACGCTGATCGCGAACAGCGCCTTGAACGGCAGCTTGCCCACGCCGCGCACCATGTGGCGGCCCGCCCAGCCGGTCGTGACCTGCGCGGGAAAGAGCGCGACCGTCGACGTGATGTTGGCGGAGAGCGGTGACATGCCCGACACGATCAGCGCGGGCAGCGTGACGAACGAGCCGCCGCCCGCGAGGGCGTTTTGCAGGCCGGCTCAGAGGCCGGCGAGGATGACGAGGGTGAGCATCGGTGCGGGAGCGGAAAATTGGCGGGGGCCTGGCAGCAGCACGGCGAGGCTGTCCGGGCGCGGCGGACGCACGATGGTAATGCAGGATCACGGGTGCGGGAAGCGTTGCGCCGTGGTGTGATCCGCCATGCCGGCGCGTTCGACGCATCCCCGTGATGCGCGGCCGCATCGCTGGACATTTTGCCGGCCATGCGGGCTTCGGCATACCCCGAACTCAATCGGGCCGACGCGGTGGTGTGTCCGGCGCGTCGGCGTCGACGCCAGCCTCGCCGCGTGGATACACGATCGTGCCGTCCGGCTGAACGACGGCCCCCGGGGTCAGGCGCGCGGGTTCGAGGCGGCTCGTCCCCATGATGTGGAAGACCGTCTCGCCGCGCGCGATCAGATAGTCGGCGACGATGCGCCGGTGACAGCGCCACCACACGGCTTCCGCGCACATGACGGCGCAGCGCTGCCGGTGTCCTTGCGCGATCAGGTGATCGAGGCCCGCGCGGAATTCCCCGGATAGCGCGTAGTCGGCGTAGCGATGAAAGCTGTCGTTCGTCCAGAGGCCGTTGACGTCGTCGGACACCGCCCGGGACTTGCCGCGCAGCCCGCCGAGCGCGGCCACGTGTTCGTAGCCGATGTCGAACGCGGCCAGCGCAACGGGGAGCGTCGTCTCGTTGAATTGCGGATTGGTTCGCGATCGCGGCATTTTCCTGACATCCGCGAGCAAGCCGATGTCCACACCATTCAGCAGGCCGATGAAATCGTCGAGCGTGCGGTCGGAATGCCCGATCGTGAAGAACGGCAGCTTCATGCTTCACCTTTGCCGGACATCAGCGTGAGCGCGCGGCCCCGATGCGCGGCGATGTGATCGGTTCGGTCGCTCTTGATCTCGTATTGCGGATCGTCCGGCGACGCATGATGTCGGTAGCCCTTGTAGTCGAAGTCCTCCGTATGGATCGCGATGATCGTGCCCGTCACGTGGCCGGCCTCGGAATTCCACCGGACCCGATCCCCCAGCTTGAACTTCGTCGTCATCGTGAGCCTCCTGTTGCCGTTCGTGCGGCGTCGGGGCGATGGGGCGAGCGCGGCAGACGCGGGCCGGTCGCCTTCGCCGGGCCACGCGCGCGTCATGCCGGCGTCGCCTGCTCGAACGCGGCTTCCGCGCGCAGGCTCGCGAGGTCGCGCCCGACGGTCGCCACCGCGAGCTGCTTGCCGTCGCGCCAGTAGCTGACCGTGCAGTCGTGCGCGGCCGGGTCGCCGTCGACGTCGATGCGATCCCAGTGTTCGGCATGGCCGACGTAGTTGATCGCGACGTCGTAGTGCTGGCTCCAGAAGAACGGAACCGCCGCGAAGCGCTGCCGCTGTCCGAGGATGTTCTGCGCGGCCACCGCGCCCTGGCGCTCGGCGACCACCCAGTGTTCGACGCGAATGCGCTCGCCGGTTCTCGGGTCCGGCCAGCGGGCGATGTCGCCCGCGGCGTAGATGCCCGGTACGCTCGTCTGAAGGAATTCGTCGACCGTCACGCCGCGATCCGTCGCAAGGCCGGCCTCGTCGGCGAGCGCGAGGTCGGGCCGCACGCCGATTCCGACCACGACCAGATCGGCGGGCAGCGCGACGCCGGTCGACAAGGTCACGCGATCCACTTCGATCGCGGCGACCGTCGCCCCAAGGTGGAACACGACGCCGTGCGCCTCATGCAGCGCCCTGACCATGTCGCCGAGCGCCGCGCCGAGGATCCGCTCCATCGGGCGCGCTTCGGGGGCGACCACATGCACGTCGAGCCCGCGGGTCCGCAACGCAGACGCGACTTCGAGCCCGATGAAGCTCGCGCCCACCACCACGCATCGGCGCGCAGCGCCGACCTGCGCGATCAGCGCATTGCAGTCGGCCAGCGTACGGAGCACCGCGACGTGCGCCAGCGTGGCGCCGGGGACCGTGAGGTGCACGGGTTCGGCGCCGGTGGCGAGCAGCAACGCACCGTACTCGACCTCGCTGCCGTCCGACAACGTGAGGGATTTCCGGCCGGGCTCGAGGCTGACCGCGCGCATGCCGCAGTGCACGGAGATGTCGTGATCCGCGTAGAACGTCGAAGGATGCAGCGGCAGCCAATCGGGCTGCGCGGTGCCGGCGAGATAGTCTTTCGACAGGTTCGGCCGGTCGTACGGCAACGCGCGATCGGCGCTCAGCAGCGTAATGGGGCCCTGATACCCTTGCCGCCGCAACGTGCTGGCCGCCGAGTTGCCGGCCGCACCGCCGCCGACGATCACCACCGATTTGGGGTGCGCCGCGGCCGACGCTGCCGACGGGATCGGCGCCTGCGCTGCCGGCAGCGCGTCGCGCACGAACACCTTGCCGTCCTGCTGCTCGACGCGCCAGCAGGTCAGGTCGTTCAGCGCCGGCGCGCCGAGCACCTCGCCGGTCCGCACGCTGAAGCAAGCGTGATGCCACGGGCAGCGGAGCGTATCGCCGACCAGCAGGCCGTCGGCGAGCGGGGCGCCGTAATGCGTGCAGGTTGCGCCGACCGCGAAGCATGCATTCGCCTGCCTCACGAGCAGCACCGGTTGATCGCCGACGTGGCCCGCGATCATGCCGCCTTCGGGAACATCGTCCAACGGCACGCCCTGGGCAAGATCGGGGTCGTCGGGGGACGGAGCGCGTTCGGTCATGGCGTCTCTCCTGGCTGGTCAGGAACAGCACCATTATCGACCTCGATTTCGCCGGAGGAAAGGTACCGCCGGCGGGGCCGTCGGGACGGGCTTCGGCGGTCGTTGGTGGCCGCCGACCCGGCTCGTCACGGCGCTGCCGCGTCGATCGTGCCGGTGATCGCCGAGGTCGTGATCCACGTTTGCCATTGCGCCGTGAAGTCGAATTGCGGATCGATCGCGAGCGCGGCGTCGAGCGCTTCCGCCAGCGTGCTGCGTCGCTGCAGTGCAACGAAGGCCGTGTGCGCGGTCTCGGAGTGAACGAGTACCGTCGGTTTCCACAACGGACGCACGACCAGCGCCCATGCCGGGACGTCGAGCCGCGTCGGGAAGGTTCCGCCCGGCTGATGCGCGAACCAGATGTCGGTAATGGCATAGTCCGACGCAATCGCCGCGCATGCGGGATGGACGGCGAGCTGCGCATCGAGCAGGCGCTCGTCGGCGAGGTCGCGCCATTGCTGCGGCGTGAAGGACGGAACGTCGGCGGCGAAGCAGGCCTCGTGCAGCGCCCATTCGAGACGCGCGACGTCCGCGAAGTAGCGGTAGCGCGCGTCTTGCTCGTACTCGCCGACAAAGGCCGGCAACGCATCGCCAAAGCGATTGAGATCGCCGCTGCGTGACGGATGCGCGCGCGCATAAGCAAGCGACAGCGCGTCGAACCACGCATCGCCGCCGAGCGCGAGCAGCACGGGATACGCGTTCGCGAGCGCCGCGCGCCAGTGGGCGCGGACGTTGCCGCGGTACAGTCCGATTCTTCGGCGCAGCATCGCGTCCGGATCGGATGCCGGCGGCAGCGGCTTCACGTGCGCGATCAGCGACGGCTCGTGCCGAGCATCGTCGAGCGCCTTTGCAAAGGACTGCTGAAGGGACTCAAGTTCGGTGGGCATCGGTCGGACGACCTCCGGATGGTGTCTCGCCGTCGTCGCTCGCGCAGCCGACCCGAATGCGTGCATCGCGCGCGAGCCGCGCTTCATCGACGAGCACGCTCAGCGGCGGAAGGTCCGTATCCCATTCGATCAGCGTCGGCACGTCGCCGAAGCGGCGCAGCGCATGTTCATAGAGACGCCAGACAGCCGGCGCGACGCGCGAACCGTGATCGTCGATGACGGCGGCGTCGGTCACGCGATGCCCGGCCAGGTGAATCTCGCCGACCACCGCGGGCGGCAGCGCATGCATCGCCGCGAGCGCGTCCTCGCCGTGATTGCACTGGTTCACGTACAGGTTGTTGACGTCGAGCAGCACGCCGCATCCCGTGCGGCGCGCGACTTCCGCGAGGAACGCGGCTTCGCCGTAGCGGTCGCCGTCGAATCGCAGCCACGTGGACACGTTCTCGAGCAGGATCGGCCGTCCGAGCACGTCCTGCACCTGGCCGACGCGCGCGCAGACATGATCGAGCGCGGCATCCGTCAGCGGCATCGGCAGCAGGTCGTTCAGGTGGCCGGCGGCCGTCGCGCCCCAGCACAGGTGTTCGGAGACGACCGCGGGGTCGATGCGCGCGACCAGCCGCTTCAGCCGGTTCAGATGGTCGGCATCGAGCGGCGCGGCGGAGCCGATCCCGAGGCCGACGCCATGCAGGCTGACCGGCAGATCCCGCCGCACGCTGGCGAGCACGTGCAGGTCGTAGCCGCCGTCGCCGAAGTAGTTTTCGCTATGCACTTCGACCCAGTCGACCGCCGGTCGCGCGCCGAGAAAATCGGCATAGTGCGCGTGGCGCAGCCCGACCCCGACGCCGGACGGCGCGCGCGCGACAGGCGAGACGCCGGTCATCCGATCTCCACGAGGTGCACGCGATCGCGTTGCGGAATGGCGCGCATCAGATGCCGACCGTGCCGCCCATTTTTCCGCAGGTGCCCTTCGGCACGTTCTTGAAGTCGCCCTTGTCGTTGTCGACCTTGGCGTCGCCCGCGCAGCCGTGCACGCCGGTCTTGCTTGCACAGTCGTTCTGGCCGGCTTTCGCGATGCCGAAGCACTGTTCCGTTTCGGCGGCCTGTGCCGTGGCGGTGGCCGTCGCGGCAACGCCGGCGAGCGCAACGGCAAGCAGGGCGCGTCGGCTGAGATTCGATTTCATTATGGTTTCTCCCGTGTAATGAGGCGAGTATGGATTGAGGATTGGGCACAAGGATACTGCGATGCGACGAATGTCGCATGATCTGTGGTGCGGGGGCTGAAGTGGACATGGATCACGTGCAGCCTCGTCAGCCGCCGGTCGGCGACGTATGCCCCAGCACCGCCGCGATCGCGAGTACGGCGACCATCACGAACGCCTCGACGCGCAGCCACGTGTCGAAGCGGGCTTGCGCGGTCGTGAAGCCCGGACCTTCGTGCTGCGCATGCGCGCACAGCACGGGCAGGACCACCAGCCGGTTCCAGCCGCCCAGCGCTACCGCGGCGGCGACGCACGCGAGCTTCGCGGCGAGCAGCCGGCCCCACGGCATGCCGAGGAGCGGCGCGCTGGCGTGCGCGGTGTCCTGCATCACGTTATAGAAGCCCGTGATCAGCACGACGATCAGCGAAGCCGTAGCCAGATACGACAGTCCGCTGCGGAACGCGGCCTGTTGCTCCGCCATGTCGCGCATGATCGGCGCGGACCGGCGCAGCACCACCGCCGCGACGATCACGCTGCCGGCCCATAGCGCCGTCGCGCACAGATGGACGACATGGATCGCTTCACGCACCGACAGGTCGCCCGCGTCGGCCGCGTGGCTGGCCGCGGCCTTGCCCGCCGCCCACGCAACGAGGCCCGCGGCGAACAGCGGCAGGCCGCGACGGCCGGGCAGGCGGCTCAGCGTTGCCAGCAGCGCGCCGACGAACCCGACCGACCACACGACGCCGTAGTGCGATGCCGTGAGCACGACGGCGACCGCGCGACCGGCCTCGGCCAGCGGCGCGCCGCTCATCACGGCGGCCTGCAGCCACAGGTAGGCGACGGCCGTGAGCGCCAGCGCGATCGCGAGACCCGCCTGCCAGCCGCGCAGTGTTGCCGGCGCGCCGATGCCGCTGCGCTTTGCCATCACCGCGCACGCGAGCGAGCCGGCCGCTGTCGCAAACAGCACGTTCTGTACTGCGGCGAGAACGATCTGCGCTGCGACGAGCGGCTCCATGGTCATTTCACCGTGAACGTGTAATGCCCCTGCGTGCGATGCCCGTCCGCGGCAATGGCAACCCATGACACCGTGTAGACGCCCGCGGCCAGCGGGCTCAGTGCCACCGACATGTGTTTCCTGTTCGATGGGTCGACAACGGCCTTGCCGCTCGTGACGGTGTTGCCATGCGCATCCGTGACGGTGATCGAGCTGAATGCGGGCTCGAGCCCGTCGTCGAAATCGATCGCAACGTCCTTCTGCGACGCGGAGACGGTCGAGCCGGCGGACGGCGCCTGATGGGTAGGGTACGCATGCGCATGTGCGAGCTGGCTGCCGGTGAGCATCAGCGCGACAACGGCGGTGCGTGCGGTTGCGTGCAGTTTCATGAGAGGCTCCTTGTCGTTCAGAACAGCGGCTTGCCGATCGAGTTCGGGAAGATGTCGTCGAAGTAGATATGGGCTTGCACCAGGATGCCCGTATGCGAGCCGGTCGCGCGGTTCACGGGGATCTGCGCCTCGATGCCGAACTGGCCGTAGCGGTTCATCCAGATCACGCCGGGGTTGATGGTGCCCGTCGTCTGCCCGGCACATGCGCCCTCCGTGCAGGTGCTCATCGGGAATTCGACGACGGGAATCAGGTTCGCGAACGGCTGCGGCAGTCCGAGGTCCTTCACCTGCGACTGCAGGTACGGAATGCTGTATTGCACCGTCACGCCCCAGCCGAGCGAGTTCGGTCCGGTATCGGACGACGCGGTCGTCAGGTTCGGGCCGATCGTGCCGGTGATCGCAAGTGGCCGCAGGTAGCCGAGCGACGCGGGCAGGTCGCCGAAGCCCTTGCCGAGATAGACGGTCGGCGTGAACGTCGAAAACTCGTTCGCGATCGACTTGGCGCCGGTTCCGCCGATGGTGGAGAGCAAGCCCACCGACGCCATGAATTCGTGCGGCGCGTTCGCATAGACGAGATATTTGACGCCGAGCGTGATGTTGTCCCAACCCTTCGCGTTGCCGTCCGGCGAGTTCTGGCTCGCGTAGTTGCTCGCGACGCTGAACGCGAGGTTCTTCGTGATCAACTTGTCCCACTCGTATGACACCGTGTTGACGTTCATGTCGTTGCCGTTGCTGTCCGGCACCTTGATGTGGCTGAACTGCACGTTGAATTCGTCGCCGACGCCCGGGTCGTCGACCGCCATCGTCGCCGGAAAGACGCGGTCGCCGACGACCGCGTGAGCGGTGGCGTCGAACGACGCGACGCTTGACGCAAGCGCGCATAGCGCAACGGCGCCCCATTTGAATGTGGTTCGCATGATTAGGTCCCGATTTCGAATGATTGACAGAGGCCGCCGCAACAGACGCGCGACGACCAGCGATGCCGTTTAACGACATCGCGGGAGAACCTCGACGAAGGTCAGGACAAGGCGGGGGGCGCGCGCGGCTGGGCCGGCGTCTGCACCGTGTACGGGCGGAACGCCGCGGCGATGAAGGGGGGAGGGAAGACACGGCTCAGCGGCGCGACGCTCGATACGACGGCGACGCTGGGCAAGGCCGGAGAGTGCGCAATCAGTCCGCAATAAGGGCACGCGTCGCAGAGCGGCGACGAATCGGAATCATGGTGGTGCCCGGCATGGGCATCCAGCGCAACCTCGACGGCCGGATGATGGTGATGCAAATGATGAGCGTGATGCTCGACACCGTCATGCGCGTCGCGCAGCACCTGGGACACCGTCGGCGCGACCACGTTCAGCAGGATGGCAAGCATCCCGAGATAAGCCCCGATCTTCAGGCGGCGGCTGAGCATGGCTGTGCAATCCAGCATCGATTCATACTAACAGTATGCGAAAAATCGACGCCAGATTACCCGGCGTTTCCATTAGGCGACGACTGAAATCACCCGACTACGGCGAAGCTGAAGTGCCGGCGGACGCGCGAAAGCGTTTCCGCGACTTGACCGCAGTACGCGTCCGCTGCCGCCTTCAGGTTGCCAACGCTGCCCGGCACTCCTTGGCGCACGCTCGGCACGATTCCATGCAGGCCTTGCACGGAGCATGCTGGTCCGCATGCTTGGCACACTCCGCCGCGCAATCGCTGCATGCATCCAGTGCGATTTTGGCAAGCGCCGGAACATGGGGCGAGTTCTGATTGGCAAGCTGCTGGAGCGCGGTGCAAAGAGAAAGCATTTGCGACACGCTCGTTGCGCAGGCGGCCAGGTCCTGGTTCCCGCTGCCGAGAAGACGGATGCAGTGGCTCACACAGGCCTGTCCCTTCGACACGCACACGCCTGCCGTATCGGCAAGCGCCTGATAGTGACCGCCATGATGCAGGTGGGAGGTTTCCGCGGGGGCGCTTTCCTGGGCCGAAACCCGTTCGATCGTTGCCAGTGCGGAAAGCGCCAGCAGCCCGGTACCGAATAATGCGTCACGTCTGTCCATGTGAGAATCTCCAGGGAAAATTCACCGCAACGACAACACGTCCGAAAGCCCGCATTCGCAGCCGCGAAGGAAAGCGGCAGGAAGCGCCAAATCCTAACATCAATGGCGCGCTGATGGATCACTCGGGCTGTTGCTTTTGCCGGACGTCACGCATCAGCTGCCGGCCATGCAACTCGGCAATACAAATCAATGCGGTGTTGCGCGGATCGCAATTTTCCGCTCGCCGCAACCCGTTTCAACTAGAATGCTCGCACTTTCCGGTGCCCGCCATCATGACCGCACGTTCCCGCAATCGACTGACCGCCTGGCTTGGCATTTTCGCCATGTGGCTCGTCGTCTTCGCGCCGATCGTGAGCCAGGGGCTCGCCGCTCGCGACGGGCATACGCCGACCGCACCGATCTGCTCGGTCGACCGGCAGTCCGACGCCGACAACCACGCGCCGGCGGTCCACTTCGATGCGTGCGGATACTGCGATCTGCTTGCCCATCACGTGCCGGCGCCGGCATCGGCGATGCCGCAACTGCACGCGGTCGAAAGCTACGGCGTCGAACAACCTTCCGTTTCGCTTGCGTTCGTCTCTCGGGACGTCCGCCGGGCAGCCCGCCCGCGGGATTCACCGTCCTTCATCTGAAGCGATCATTTCCGGCCACATAACGAGGCTCCGCCGAATCGCGCGGAACGCCTTTGGCCGCTCGTTTGCAATTCGGACACGCCACATCGTGCATCCGCGACACGCGGATCGCGCGTGCGCGTCCATGCCAGATGAAAGTTGGATGACATGCGAATCGAATCGAAGAAAACCGTCGACGCGGCCCTCGCCGCGCTCGTCTGCCTGACCGGCCTGACCCTGCCGATCGCCGCCCGTGCGTGCGCAACCTGCGGCTGCTCGCTGAGCACCGATGCCGCGATGGGCTATTCGGCGATGCCCGGCTGGCGCATCAGCCTGGATTACACCTTCCTTCCGCAGAACCAGTTGCGCAGCGGAACGAGCGCAGTGTCGCCCGGCGTGCCGGCGGCGATCAACGCGGCAGGCGGCAGCCAGGAAGTCGAGCACCAGACGATCAACCGCTACTGGAACCTCGGGATCAACTACAGCCCGAACCCGAAGTGGAACTTCAGCGCGATCGTCCCGTTCATCGACCGCGGCCACTCGACGTACGGCAACGCGACGCCGGATCAGCTCACCCCCGACAACCTGAGCGGCGTCACGAGCAAGGGGCTCGGCGACATCAAGCTGATCGCCAGCTATCAGGGTTTTCTGCCGACCCGCAATCTCGGCGTGCAGCTCGGGGTCAAGCTGCCGACCGGGAAATACGGCGGCCAGAACGTGCTGACGGGCGCTACCGTCGGCCGCAGCCCGGTGTTTTTCTCGTCCGGCCCGAACAGCGCGGGCGGCCAGACGCTCGATGCGAGCCTGCAGCCCGGCACCGGCAGCACCGACATTATCGTCGGCGCGTACTACTACCAGCCGGTCAGCCAGAACTTCGACGCGTTCGTCAACGGCCAATTCCAGTCGGCCGTGATCGAGAATCTTCATGGCCTCGGCCAGGACTATCGGCCCGGCAACCTCGCGACGGTCAGCGTCGGCCTGCGCTATGAAGAGAACCCGAGGATCGTCCCGCAGCTCCAGATCAACGTGACCCGCAAGAGCGCGGACCAGGGCGCACTCGCCGACACCGCCAACACGGCGGGCACGGTCGTCTATCTGTCGCCCGGCGTGACGGTGAACGTCGTGAAGAACCTGAACGTCTACGCGTTCGTGCAGAAGTCGCTGTACAGCCGCCTCAGCGGCTATCAGCTCTTCCCGCGCTGGTCGGGCACGGTGGGGGCGAGCTATGCGTTCTGACATCGACAGGTCGCCGCGCGCCGGTCGCGGCCGGTCGCGGCGCGACTGGCTGCGCACGGCCGCAGGCGTGGCGCTGGGTGCCTGCGCCGGCGGCTGGCTGCCGGCCGCGCAAGCCGGCGGCCTGGCAGTCGGTCGTCCCGCGCCCGGACTGGTTCTGCACACGCTCGACGGACCAAGCATCGCCACCGACGACCTGCGCGGAAACGTCGTCATCCTGACTTTCTGGGCGACCTGGTGCGAGCCCTGCCGAACCGAGCTGCCGCTGTTGTCCGAGTATGCCGCGCGTCATGCGGCGAAAGGCTTGCGCGTGCTCGGATTCAGTCTGGACGGGCCGGAGAGTCTCGCGGACGTCCGGCACGTGGCGGCCGGCCTGAGCTTTCCGGTCGGCCTGCTGGGCAGTGCTTATGCCGGCGCGTATGGCCGCGTCTGGCGCATTCCGGTGAACTTCACGATCGACCGGAACGGGCTCCTCGTCGACAACGGCTGGGATGACCCGAAGCCTGCCTGGACCGCTGATCGCCTCGAGCGCGTCGTCACGCCGCTGTTGCGTGGTTGAAATGGCAGCGAAATCAACCGAACCCCGCGAACGGATTGATGGCCGGTATAGCAACAGGGGAATCGGTTGTTGTACCGGGCCGATGTACAATCCCGCGCCATGAACGCACTTCGCCACTTTCTGCACCGGCGTGGCGTCGCGCGACAGCTTCTGTGGATTCTGATCCTCGTGCCGCTGCTGTCTCGCGCGCTGATGTCGGGCGCCGTGATGCTCGATCCGGACGGTCCGGATGCGGGCTCGGTGGTGCTGTGCTCCGGCCGCGGTCCGCTGATCCTCGGCGCGACCGCGCTGACAGCGCGTTTCGATGCGAGCGCGTCGATCACGCCGGCCAACGACGCAATGGCGCTCGTCGACGTGCTCAAGAACGGTACCGATGCCGGCAAGCCGGCGTCCGCCGATAGCAGCAACGGTGTCTGTGCGTTCAGCGCGGCACTGTTCGCCGCACTGGCGTCGTTCGTGCTGCTCGTGCTGCTGTTTCCCGCCGCGGCTCCGCGGCGTTTCCGGCTTCCGCCCGACCGTATTCTCCCGGCACGATCGATATTCGACGATCGTCCGCCTTCCCGCGCCCCGCCTCAGTTCTGCTAAACGTTCCGGTGGATTGCCCACGCGCGTCGACGTGCACGGGTATCCACGCCGTTCGTCTCGCTGAACTCGCTACATCAATTCAACCGAATGCTCGCGTCGCGCGGGCGACGTCGGCATGCGCGCCGCGTGGCGCGTGCCGCTACGTCGCACGTCCCGCCGCGGCACGTGTGCCGTTTCGACCCGCGCGCGCCGTACCGTGCCGCCGCCGGTCGGAGCCGCGCGCAACCTGAGACGGCATCGTCGTCGCTGCCGGGTCGCGCATCGCGTCGTGACGAGGGCCGGCCCGGGCCGCCCCTTGCGATCGACGACAACAAGGAGGTAACACTATGTCGACCACCGTCGGGCAGGCGATCTCGCCTGCTCGTTCCGCAAGCGCCGGTTACCGGACGCTCTGGCGCTGGCATTTCTATGCCGGCCTGTTCGTGATGCCGTTCCTCGTGATCCTCGCGATCACCGGAACGCTTTACCTTTTCCAGCCGCAGATCGAGCCGTTGCTGTATCCGCACCGGCTGATCGTCGAGCCGCGCGATACGCCGAAACGCGATGCCGACACGCTGCTCGCGAAGGCGCGCGCCGCGATGCCGGCCGGCGCGGTGCCGGTTTCCGCGCAGGTATCCGATGCGCCGGATCGCAGCGCCGAATTCGTGTTCCGGCTCCGCGACGGCAGCCGGGAGAGCGTCTATGTGAACCCGTACGACGGCAGCGTACTCGGCACGCTGAGCGTCGAGCGCCGCTTCATGCAGATCGACCGGATGCTGCATCGCAAGCTGCTGCTCGGCAAGACGGGCGAGCTGCTGATGGAGCTTGCCGCGTGCTGGACGTTCGTGATGATCGGCACCGGCGTCGCGCTGTGGTGGCCGCGCGGAACGGCGCGCGTCGGGCGCGCGTTGCGGCCGGACCTGTCGCTGCGCGGCCGGCCGCTGTGGAAGAGCATCCATGCGACGGCGGGCGTCTGGCTCGCCGCCGGCACGGTCGCCTTCATTCTGACGGGCCTGCCGTGGTCGGGATCGTGGGGCAAGTCCTTCAAGGAACTCGCGGCGACCGTGAACCTCGGCGCGCCGGAAGGCGCATGGGGCGGCCTGCCCCTGCGTTCGTCGCGTCCGGGCGCGGCACCGGCGGGCGCGAACGCGCGTGCCGCCGCACCCGCCGCGCATCACCACGATGGCGGCGACTCGATGCCGGGGATGGTGATGGACGACCTGCCGCTGCCGCAGACGCCGTGGGCGGTCGGCAACGTGCCCGTTCCGCATTCGCCGTCGGCGCCGACGCCGACGCCGCTCACGCTCGACCGCGCGATCGCGATCGTCGCGGCGCTCGGCGTGACGAGCGGCTACACGTTCGCGCTGCCGGCCGGCCCGGACGGCGTGTTTACCGCGTCGTACTTTCCGGCCGATCCGAAGGCGGAGCGGACGATCTACATCGACCAGTACAGCGGGGCAGTGCTCAAGGACATCCGCTACGACGATTACGGCGCGGTGTCGCAGGCCGTGTCGTACGGCACGTCGCTGCACATGGGCCGGTATTTCGGGCTCGCGAACCAGATCATATGCGCGGTACTGTCGCTCGGGCTCGCCGCGATGGCCGTGACAGGTGCCGTGATGTGGTGGAAGCGCCGCCCGGCGGGCAAGCTGGGCGCACCAACGCGCGAACGTGGTGCGCCGCCGATGCGCGCCTGGATCGCCGGGCTCGTGCTGCTCGGGATCGTGTTTCCGTTGATGGGGATGACGATCGTCGCGGTGTGGCTCGTCGACCGGTTGCTGTTCGGCCGTGCGGCGCGCGCGGCGGCCTGATTCGTTCCGCGCCGGCGCGCTCGATCCGATCGCCCGCCATGACGGCACGCCATGCCGCGACCGCGCGCGGCGCGTGCCGTACACGATCCGTTTTCACCATAACCATACGAAAAACGACATGTTTCCTTTATCCCGAATCGCCATCGCGCTGTCCGGCGCGATTTCTGTTCTTTCCACGTCCGCGGCATGCGCGCAGAGCGCCGCCGCGACGACCGATACACAGGCCGAGCCGGCGTTGCCGGCGATCACGGTCAACGCCACCCGCACGACGGAATCGCTGACGTCGAAATCGACCGAGCACCTGAAGAACACGCTCGGCCAGACCGTCGGCTCGGTCGGCTTCGTCGACGCCGACAGCTACAAAAATACCTACGCGTTCACGCTGCGCGACGTGCTGAAGGACGTGCCCGGGGTGTTCGTCGAGAATCGCTACGGACAGGAGCTGCGCCTGTCGGTCCGCGGTTCGGGGATCGCGCGCGCGTATCACACGCGCGGCCTCGAGATCCTGCAGGACGGCATACCGACCAACCTCGCCGACGGCAGCGGCGATTTCTACCAGATCGATCCGCTCGCGCTGCAGGCGGCCGAGGTCCACAAGGGCGGCAACGGTCTCGCGTACGGCTCGTCGACACTGGGCGGGGCGATCAACTTCGTTACGCCGACCGCGTACACGGCCGACGCACCGAACATCCTGCGCGTCGAAGGCGGCAGTTACGGCACCGTCCGCACGAGTGCGCAGATCTCGCGCGTGATCGGCCCGCTCGATTTCCTCGCGAACTTCAGCGTGAATCACACGGACGGCTATCGCGATCATGCACGCGGCCAGTACGAGCAGTTCAACGCGAACGTCGGCTACCGCTTCAGCCCGATGGTCGAGACGCGCTTCTACGTCGGCGTGTACGTCGTCGACCAGTTGCTGCCCGGAACGCTGTCGCTGTCCGACGCGCTGAACAATCCGACGAAGGCCTCACCGAGCGCGCTATCCGGCGACCAGGCGCGCAACACGCGCACCGAGCGGATCGCGAACCGGACAACGGTGAAGCTCGATTCCGGCGAACTGCAGTTCGACACGTGGGCGATTCACAAGAGCCTCTATCACCCGATCTTCCAGGCGCTCGATCAGGACGGCTGGACGTACGGCTTCGCGCCGCGCTATACGGGCCACCTGAGCGTCGGCGGCATGCGCAACGACCTGATCGTCGGCGCGCGCTTCTTCGGCGGACGCACGCAGGCGAACCAGTACGTGAACGTCAACGGCGACAAGGGCAGGCAGACGCTCGACTCCACGCAGACGGCGTTCAACTACGAGGCCTACGTCGAGAACCGGCTGTTCTTCCTGCCGTCGGTCGCGTTGATGACCGGCGTGAAGGCGCTGCGCTCGGTGCGCGAGTACATCGACAACGGCGGTCTCGCGACCGATCGGGCCTACAAGTCGACGAGCGCGACCTACAGCGGGATCAATCCGAAACTCGGCCTGCTGTGGCAGCCGGACAGGAACACGCAGGCGTATGTCGACGTCACGCGCAGCCAGGACGTGCCCGATTTCACCGACCTGACGCAGACCTTCTCGAACACGACTCGCTTCACGCCGCTCGCGTCGCAGCACGCGTGGACGCTCGAGCTGGGCACGCGCGGCACGCGCGACCGCGTGAGCTGGGACGTGACCGCGTATCGCTCGATCGTGCGCGACCAGTTGCTGCAGTACACGACGAACCCGGACGTTCCGGCGTCGACGTTCAACGCGAACAGGACGGTCCTGCAGGGCATCGAGGCCGGCGCGTCGGTCGAGCTGTTCCGCAACGTCACGGGCCGCGGCGTCGGCGACAAGATCACGCTGTCGGGGCTCTGGAACCTGAACGACTTTCGCTTCAAGGACGATCCGCAGTACGGCAACAACCGGATCGCGGGCGTGCCGCTCAACGTGCTGCGCGCGACGCTCGGCTACGCGCGTCCGAGCGGCTTCCACATCGCCGCGACGCTCGACTGGGTGCCGTCGGGCGCGTGGGCCGACGATGCGAATACGCTGCGCGTGCCGAGCTACACGCTGCTCGGACTGCAGGCCGGCTACGACTTCCGAAACGGGCTGTCGCTGTTCGTCGACGCACGCAACCTGACGAACAAGCGCTACGTCAGCGACATCAGCACGGTCGCGAACGCGCGCACCGCGAGCAGCACGGCGATCTTCTACCCGGGCGAAGGCCGCAGCGTCTTCGCCGGCATGCGTTACGCGTTCTGAGGAGAACAAAAATGAAACGTTCCATTCTGGCCCGCCCGGCTTTCGTGCTGCTGGCCCTTCATGCCCCGGTGTCGCACGCGGCGACCGTTCATGACGAGGTCAGGGGAGCACGGCGGACGGGCGCTGTTTGAACGGCAACCGCGCCCGATACGCAAAGCAAAAGCGCAGGACTCGTTCGCGCACTTTATACGATCGATGACAACGAGGCGGCGCGGCCCCATGAATTGGGGTTGCGTCGTTTGGCGAATGTAACAACGTAACGAGTTGAAACAAGCCTGTAGCGGATCGGCGTTTTTTTGCAGGCTAGGATGTATCGGGCGGCCGGATAGCGACTCACGTCGAAGACTCACGTCGAATGGAGAAGCGAATGCTCAGTCCCCACGAATTGTCCACGTTGCTGCTCGTGCAGCGTTCACCGTATCAAGTGGAAGTCCAGCGACTCGATTTCGTGACGCTCCAGCGCCAGGCGCTGGTCGAGATCGAGCGGCGCGACAGCGGCGCAAGGATCGCCCGATTGACGCGGCGTGGCTCGGAGTTGCTGCGCAAGCTCGGAAGCGCTACGGCCGATCGCACGATTTGAACCGGAAGACGCCCGCCTCGCGGCGGGCGTCTGTCGCGCGGCGGACGTTACCGTCGCGCGCATGCCGGAACGGCGTTCACTGCCACGCGGGCGCGGGCGTGATCTGCGTCGTATACGCGGCGGCCGGCAGCAGCGTGACGGTCGAGATGTTCTGGCCGCTGTAGACCTCAGTCGACGTACCGAACGCGACGCCCGTCACCGGCACGGTGACCGATTTCCCGTCGGTCCGTGACCCGCTGACCGTGATCGACTTGCCCGGCGTCAGCGTTGCCACGACGTTCGACGTGTCGTAGATCATCCGCTGCTGCGCGAGCGTGCCGATGGACAGCAGCGACGGACTCACGATCGGCAGGCTCTTGTAGTACGTGTTGTACTTCGTGAACAGCGCATTCAGCAGGTCGCTCAGCAGCGTGCTCGTGCCGCTGTACGCGCGCACGTTCGACTGGTGGAACATCAGCGGCCGGTTGTCATACGTGATCATGTACACGAGCAACTGGCTGGACACCTCGTCGATCACTTGCGCGTAAGTCAGGTTGTAGCCGAAGCGGGTCGGGTCGATGCCGTTCGCGCCGTAGAAGTAGTTGTACTCCGCAACCCATTCCGACGGCTGCGACACGTTGTAGAACAGCCCGGTCGCGTAGCGCGGCACCTCGAAGATGTTCGTGTTCACGCAGTTGAACTTGCCTGCGTTGAACGCCGGCAGCGGCCACTTCGCTCCGTTGTTGGTCGTCGGGCAACCCGACGTGCCGACGGGCGGCGTCGGCAGCGAGCTGTCCGACACCAGCGTCTGGATGCCGAACGCCTGCAGCGCGCCGAGCGTCGACGCGTTGTACAGACCCGTGATGCCCGGCGTGACCATCGTGTTCGTGTTGTAGGCCTCGAACCCGAACGATTGCGCGACGTTGTCGTTGTTCGTCATCTCGGACGTGACCTGCGAGGCCATCGTCGTGAACGGCGGGTCGAGCAACCGGTGGTCGTACGTGTGGCTCATCCACATGAACGCGTACTCGTTCGCGTTCACCTCGGTCGTCAGCGAGTCCGTGCCGGTGGTCGGGAAGCCGCCCTGGCCACCGAATGCGGTGCCGAAGCCCACGCCGTTGAACGCAATCGTCATCTGGAACGCGGCGGCATTCGGCGTCGACTGGTTCACGGTCGACTGCCAGTTCAGGATGTTGTCGAAGTCGCTGCCGACGATCCGGTATTCGCACGCGGTGGTGCCGGTCGCCGGGTTTGTCGAGCCGACCGGACTGCCGAGCGGGCACTGGCCGGGCGGGTTGGTGTTGGTCGTGGCGCCGGTCGTCGCGTTGTACCACAGGGCCGTCGTGTCCGAGAGCGCGTACGGGAAGATCTCGTCGGGGATGCCGACGTCGTCCACCTCAGGCGCGAGGTACACGTGGCGGCTGCCGAGGAACAGCCCGCGCGTCAGCCAGTTCGCGATCCCGTAGGAGAGGGTGATCGAGTGCGTCAGGTACTGGCTGTTGTCGAACGTCAGCGACATGATTTCGCGCGACGTGCTGTCGCCGGTCAGCGGCGTCGTGTTCGCGAACAGGCAGGTCGCGCCGACCGAGTAGGTCGCTCCGGACACGGTCGCCTGCATGAACGGCGTGACGGTCGTGCCGGTCGGCAGCGGGCTGGCGGCCGATGCGAGATAGGTCCACGCGCCCGAGATCGTGAGCGGATTGGCCGTGGTCGTGCCCGCGTTCATGTACGGGAAGATCGTCTTGCCCGTGGTCGTCAGCAGCGACGGCAGCGCCGTCGTGGACGTGTCCTGGTAGTTCACGTACTGCAGGCAGCCGTTGTCGCTCGGCCACGTGTAGAAGCTCGCGAGCCGCACGTTGTACTTGAACTGGTAGCGGGCGATCGTCTGCGCGAGCGCGCCGCCGGCAAACGGGTTCATGTAGCGGTAGTCGCTGATCGGCAGGATGATCCCCTGGTACAGCGCATGATCGCCGGTTTCCAGCGGGGGCAGTGTCGGGTTGTTCGTGTCGTACGAATAGATCGTGTACGGGATGCCCACGCGATCGAGGATCGACTGGGCGGCGGCGAGTTCGGGTGAACTGCCGGCTTGCTGGCTCGTGATGATCAGGATCTTCAGGTCGATCTGGGCATCGCTCGGCACCGCATGACTGACGCCGGCCGCCGCGCAAAGACCTGCCGCGACGACACAGCGCGCCAAACGCCCGAACAGGCGGGATAGCGTTTGCAAAGCGCTCATGTCAAACCTCACGCATCGTGTCCGAGTGATCGGACGGATCCCCCCGACAATCAGAAAAAGGTACGACGCCTGCAGTTATTGTTTCGAAGTCTGATTCTTCATCGCAGACTTGTGGACGGTGTCGTCCGGATGCGGTCCCGACGGCGAATGCTTTTGCTTGCCAAAGGAATTCGTGCTGGACAGCACCATGCCGTCGCTGTGTACCTGCCGCTTGCCGCTGGCGAACGCGGCCGGCGACGCGAGCCCGGCGGCCGCGATCAGGCCGGACAAAAGGCAGGGCAGCATTGCGCCCAGCCAGCGTGAAGACCGTTTCGGTCCAAGGGTATGCATGGTCCCCTCCCGACGAGGTTGACGTGGTTCAACATGTTGCAAAAATGATCGATGCGGGCGCAACGGGCGCGCCGAGGCGTCGGGACGGGCACTCGCCCAGACGCCGGCGGATTGGAGCAAAAGCGCTCGCGACCAAGCCGGGCATTCGATCGGCGCTGCGAGAACCGCGCGGGAACGGATGCTCGACCGGCTGCGTGCCGGGTGCCTGCGATCGGCTCACGCGTGAAATCGCGTTCACGATTCATCAAGCGAGCAACGTGCCACTGATTGCAAGTCCATGATTTTGCACATGTAATTGGACCGTAATGGTTGTGGGCCGCGTAAAAGCGTTTCAGCGGCGAACGATCGGCTTTGAGGGCGGTTTGGGCGATTGACGTGCCGGTCATGGCGGCATTGGCTCCGGCGGCTGCGCTGACCGGCGAATCGCATGCGTTGCCCGTTGCACCTTCGAAACATGACGGCCGCGCCTGGCAGGCGGGAGCGGACGTGACTCGATCGGATGTTCCGTCGGCGAACCAAAAGAGACGCCCGCCTCGCGGCGGGCGTCTGTCGCGCGGCGGCCGTTACCGTCGCGCGCATGCCGGAACGGCGTTCATTGCCACGCGGGCGCGGGCGTGATCTGCGTCGTGTACGCGGTGGCCGGCAGCAGCGTGATCGTCGAGATGTTCTGGCCGCCGTAGACTTCCTTCGTCGTACCGAACGCGACGCCCGTCACCGGCACGACGACCGATTGTCCGTCGGTGCGCGAACCGCTGACCGTGATCGACTTGCCCGGCGTCAGCGTCGCCACGACGCTCGACGAGTCGTAGATCATCCGCTGCTGCGCGAGCGTGCCGATGGACAGCAGCGACGGGCTCTCGATCGGCAGGTTCTTGTAGTACGTGTTGTACTGCGTGAACAGCGTATTGAACAGGTCGCTCAGCAGCGTGCTCGTGCCGCTGTACGCGCGCAGGTTCGACTGGTGGAACATCAGCGGCCGGTTGTCATACGTGATCATGTAGACGAGCAGCTGGCTGGCCACTTCGGAGAGCACCTGCGCATAGGTCAGGTTGTAGCCGAAGCGGGTCGGGTCGATGCCGTTCGCGCCGTAGAAGTAGTTGTACTCGGCGACCCATTCCGACGGCTGCGACACGTTGTAGAACAGCCCGGTCGCGTAGCGCGGCACCTCGTAGATCGTCTGGTTCACGCAGTTGACCTTGCCGGCGTTGAACGCCGGCAGCGGCCACTTCGCCCCGTTGTTGGTCGTCGGGCAGCCCGACGTGCCGACGGGCGGCGTCGGCAGCGAGCTGTCCGACACGAGCGTCGTAAGGCCGAACGCCTGCAGCGCGCCGAGCGTCGTCGTGTTGTACAGGCCCGTGATGCCCGGCGTGACCATCGTGCTTTTCACGAAGCTCGAGAACCTGAATTTGTTCGCGACGTTCAGGTTCTTCTGCATCTCGGTCGTGACCTGCGCAGCCGTCGTCGTGAACGGCGGGTCGAGCAGCCGGTGGTCGTACGTGTGGCTGATCCAATTGAAAGCGCTCTGCTTTCCGGCGACCTGGGTCGTCAGCGAATCCGTGCCGGTGGTCGGGTAGTCGCCCTGGCCGCCGTATGCGGTGCTGAAGCCCGCGCCGTTGAATGCAATCGTCATCTTGAATGCGGCGGCATTCGGCGTCGTCAGGTTCACGCCCGCTTGCCAGGTCACGATGTTGTCGAAGTCGCTGCCGACGATCCGGTATTCGCACGCGGTGGTGCCGGTTGCCGGGTTGGTCGAGCCGACCGGACTGCCGAGCGGGCACTCGCCGGGCGGGTTGGTGTTGGTCGTGGCGCCGGTCGTCGCGTTGTACCACAGGGCCGTCGTGTCGGACTGCGCGTACGGGAAGATCTCGTCGGGAATACCGACGTCATCCACCTCGGGCGACAGATACACGTGACGGCTGCCGAGGAACAGCCCGCGCGTCAGCCAGTTCGCGATCCCGTAGGACAGCGTGATCGAGTGCGTCAGGTATTGGCTGTTGTCGAACGTCAGCGACATGATCTCGCGCGACACGCTGTCGCCTGTGAGCGGCGTCGTGTTCGCGAACAGGCAGGTCGCGCCGACCGAGTAGGTCGTCCCGGACACGGTCGCCTGCATGAACGGCGTGACGGTCGTGCCGGCCGGCAGCGGGCTGGCGGCCGATGCGAGATAGGTCCACGCGCCCGAGATCGTGAGCGGGTTGAGCGCGGTCGTGCCCGCGTTCATGTACGGGAAGATCGGCTGGCCGGCGAGCGTCAGCAGCGACGGCAGCGCCGTCGTGGACGTGTCCTGGTAGTTCACGTACTGCAGGCAGCCGTTGTCGCTCGGCCAAGTGTAGAAGCTCGCGAGCCGCACGTTGTACTTGAACTGGTAGCGGGCGATCGTCTGCGCGAGCGCGCCGCCGGCAAACGGGTTCATGTAGCGGTAGTCGCTGATCGGCAGGATGATCCCCTGGTACAGCGCATGATCGCCGGTTTCCAGCGGGGGCAGTGTCGGGTTGTTCGTGTCGTACGAATAGATCGTGTACGGGATGCCCACGCGATCGAGGATCGACTGGGCGGCGGCGAGTTCGGGTGAGCTTCCGGCTTGCTGGCTCGTGATGATCAGGATCTTCAGGTCGATCTGGGCATCGCTCGGTACCGCATGACTGACGCCGGCCGCCGCGCAGAGTCCTGCCGCGACGACACAGCGCGCCAAACGCCCGAACAGGCGGGATAGCGTTTGCAAAGCGCTCATGTCAAACCTCACACATCGTGTCCGAGTGATCGGACGAATTCCCCCGACAATCCGAAAAATGTGGCGCTTGCAGTTATTGGTTCGGTGTCCGATTCTTCATCGCAGACTTGTGGACGGTGTCGTCCGGATGCGGTCCCGATGGCGGTTGCTTCTGCTTGCCCCAGGTCTGGGTGCTGGACAGCATCGCGCCGTCGCTGTGCGCACGCTGCTTGCCGTCGGCGAACGCGGCCGGCGACGCGAGCGCGGCGGCCGCGATCAGTCCCGAGAAAAGGCAGGGCAGCATCGCGCCCGGCCAACGCGAAGACCGTTTCGGTCCAAGGGTATGCATGGTCCTCTCCCAACGAGGCTGACGTCGCTCGACATGTTGCAAAAATGATCGATGCGGGCGCAACGGGCGCGCCGAGGTGCCGCACCGGGCACCCATCCGGATGCCGGCGGGCGCGAACCAACGTGCTCCCGGGGCAGCCGGCCCTTCGATCGGACCCGCGAGAGCCGCACGGGGACGGGCTCTCGACCGACTGGGCGCTCGGTGGCCGTGATCGGGTCGCGCGTGCAGTCGAGTCCACTCATACTGGAAGCGAACACCGTACCAGCCGACGCAAGTGCCTGATTTTCCGCAAGTAATGCGTCGTAAACGTTCTCTGCCCCCAAAAAATGTTTCAGCGGCGTAGCGGTGGTCCGGACGGTGGCTTCCGCGATCGGCCCGACGGTCTCGGTGACCGTCGTTTCCGCGTCCGCGCTGCCGGCGCGTTCGGGAAATCGCCGAAGGCGTGCGCGTGCGGACGCCGGGTCGCCAATCGCGCGTCGTCCCGCGGGCCAGCCAGCATTGACGCCGAACGGCCGTCGCGTATGCTTCGGAACACCGGGGGAGCACGCGTGGGGAGGGCCGCATGCGACGCAGAACATTCCTGGCGCGGGCCATTGGTGTCGCGGCGGTGTTGCTGCCGGCGCGCAGCGCATGGACCCAGAGGGCTGGCACGACGGGCATCGACGACACGCCGAAGTCGCGCATCTGCGGGCTGGCCGCGGACGACGCACTGCAGTGCGGCAGGCCGCTCGCGCAACTGCGGACGCTCGCAAACGAGACCGGCACCGGCGGCGTATTCCGCGCGACGCTCGTCGCGCAGCCCGTCGACCGCCCGATGCTGGGCGGGGCCGCGCCGACCGGCTTCTGGCAGTTCGGCGCCGACACGGCGGGGCCGATCGCCGGGCCGCTGATCGACGTGCATGAGGGCGACACGGTCGAAGTCCGCTTCGAGAACCGCCTGCCGCAGCCGTCGACGATCCACTGGCACGGGCTGCCGGTGCCGCCCGATCAGGACGGCAATCCGACCGATCTCGTCGCGCCGGGCGCGTCGCGCGTCTACCGCTTCACGCTGCCTGCGGGCAGCGCGGGTACCTACTGGTATCACCCGCATCCGCACATGATGACGGCGGAACAGGTGTTTCGCGGGCTGGCGGGGCCGCTCATCGTGCGCGCGGCGGACGATCCGCTGTCCGGGTGGCCCGAACGGCATCTGTTCGTGACGGACCTGAAGCTGGCCAACGACGGCAGCATCGCGCCGAACAACATGATGGACTGGATGAACGGGCGGGAAGGGCAGTACGTGCTCGTCAACGGTGCGCGGCGCCCGCTGATCGCGGTGACGGAGGACGAGCGCTGGCGGATCTGGAACGCATGCAGCGCGCGTTTTCTGCGAATCGCGTTCGATGACGACCGCGTATTCGAGCAGGTCGGCACCGATGGCGGACTGTTCGAGACGCCGCAACCGATGATGTCCCTGCTGCTCGCGCCTGGCGAGCGCGCGGAGATACTGGTGCGCGCGGGCGAGCGGGCGTCGCGCGCGGCCTTCGTCGCCGCGAGGTATGACCGGCGCAAGATGTCGATGTCGCACTCCGGGCTGGCGCTGCGGGAGGGCGGCCCGCCGAGCCTGCCGCCCGATGCGACGCTGGCGCTCGCCGACGTGACGTTCGCGCCGGCCGAAGCGCGCGCGCGCCCCGACACGTTACGTGTCGTGCCGCCGCTCGGCAAACCCGTCGCGCGCAAAGCGGTCAGGCTCGGCGAGGAGATGTACATGGCGAAGATGATGTCGGGATCGATGCACGGCCTGCCTTCCGGCATGCACTTCACGGTCAACGGCGAGACCTACGATCCCGGTCGCGTGACGCTCACGAGCCGCGCGGGCGACGTCGAGGAATGGTCGATCCGCAACGACTCGGACATGGACCATCCGTTTCATATCCACGGCACGCAGTTCCAGGTCGTGTCGCGCTCGTTCCGCGGCATCCGGACCCTCGAGTCGCTGCGCGCGTGGCGCGATATCGTCAACCTGCACAGCGGCGAGACGGTGACGCTGCTGACGCGGCAGGCCACGCCGGGCGAGCGCATGTTCCATTGCCATATCCTCGAGCACGGGGACCTCGGCATGATGGGCGTGCTCAAGGTCGTTTGAGCGATGTTTCAGGAATGAACGACCGGCCTGGGCGGCCGGAAGTTGACCGGAGAATCCGGCGATCGTGCTTGGGATGGTTTGCGCGGGACCCAGCCAGACCCCGCCAGCGCCTGCGACATGCCCGCGAACCGGGCGCGATCGGAGCACTGGCGCGGTGCCGCAAGTCAGCAAAGGAGTTGCAAGAATGACATGATTTGGTTTATAAATGGTAATGATTCGCATTTTCCTTACCATCTGCAGCCATTGATGTCGAAAGGGTTGTTCCATGACCGCCGCCCAGTCCGCCGTGCCTCACGACGTACATGCCCTTTACCGCGACCATCATGGCTGGCTGCAGAGCTGGCTGCGCAGACGTCTGGGCAATGCCGTCGATGCAGCCGACCTCGCCCATGACGCATTTCTCCGCCTGATACTCAAACCCGCCCGCGAAGGTTTCGTCAGCGATGCCGAAGCGCGTGCCTACCTGCGCACGATGGCGCAGGGAATGTGCGTCGACCTGTGGCGCCGCCGTCAGGTCGAGCAGGCGTGGCTGGATTCGTTGGCCGCGCAACCCGAACCCTGCGAGCCATCGCCGGAGCACCGTGCGATCGTCGTCGAAACGCTGATGGAGATCGGCGTACTCATCGGCCGGCTGCCCGACAAGGCGAGGCGGGCTTTCATCATGGCCCAGATCCACGAATTGCCCACTCGCGAGATTGCCGGCGAATTGGCCGTGTCCGAGCGAATGGTGCAGAAGTACCTCGCTCAGGCCATGCTGCATCTGGCGCTGATCGACGCCGGACTGACCCACTGACGCATGTCGGCGACGCCTTCCCCGTCTGCCGCCGAGAGCGGTGTCCACGCGGACTTCGCGAGTCTCGAGCAGGCCGCCCACTGGTATGCCGCGCTTCATGCCGACGGGGGAGCCGGTGAACACCGTGACGCGTGGGCGCGATGGCTGGACGAACGTCCGGAACATCGTCGCGCATGGGCCCATATCGAGGCTGTCAGCCGCCGGTTCGAGCCGTTGCGGGGCGAGGGCGGGGGCGAGCGCAACGCGGCCGCGGCTGCCGTTCAGGTTTCCGCCAAGCGCATGGCGGGCCGCCGTCACGTGCTGGGCTGTCTGGCTGCGCTGGGCGGGACCGGCCTCGCCGGCTGGATGGCATGGCGCTTCACGATGCTGCCGGATCGGCTGATCGCGTGGCGATCGGACTATCGTACGCATGTCGGCGCGCAGCGAGACATTCTGCTGGCCGACGGCACGCGCGTCTGGTTGAACACGAACAGCGCGTTCGACGTCGACTACAGCGGTGCGCGACGCCTGCTGACGCTGACGATGGGCGAAATGCTCATCGATACCGGCAAGGACAGGCTGGGGCGGCCGTTCTTCATCGCTACGCGGAACGGCCGGATGCAGGCATTGGGCACGCGTTTCACCGTGCGGCAGACGGAACGGTTCACGCTGCTGGCCGTCTTCGAAGGGCGAGTGGAAATTCGTAACCGCTCGGGGCACACCGAAGTGGTCGTCGCCGGCCAGCAACGGCAATTCACCGCGAGTGCCATTTCCGGCGCGGTACCTGCCGATCCTGCGCGCGAAGCATGGTCGCGTGGCGTGATTCTCGCCGAGGACGTGACGCTCGATGCGTTGATCGCGGAGTTGAACCGGTATCAGCATGGTCACATCGGTGTCGACCCTCAGGTTGCAGGGATCCGGGTGGTCGGCCGCTTCCCGGTGAACGATCCGGACCAGACGCTCGCGATGCTGGAACGCGATCTGCCGATCCGGGTGCGGCACACGCTACCGTGGTGGAGCACGATCGAAGCCCGATGACGCGCGCGGGTCACGCCGCACATCCACGCCCCGCGGGCTGATCGACCAGCCCGCAAATATTTTTCCGATTTCAGTTCGCCTTTCCGGTCCTCATCCGATTAACAGATAGAAGAGGATCGCTTGGAGATCGAGCAGCGCTCCGAATGCCGATCGGGCGCCCTGAAGCGGGGAATCCCGACTGCACGTCGATGACGCCCGTTTCCCGATGGAAGTCGGCTGTCGTCCCGGTGACATCGATCGCATCCGGCAAGCCGGTGTACCTGCGCGCTCAGATGCGCGATGACCCTCTTCCTTGTCAACTTTCACTGCAAGGAAAGCCGTCTTATGCATCGCCTGCCGTGCCCTTCGAACCCGGACGTTCGCGAGCATGCGTGCTGCGTCGACAGACGGGCCGACGTGCCGGGTGCCGCACACGGCCCGGTGGTCCGCGCGGTGCGGTTTGCGGTGCTCGGTGTCGCGCTCGCAGGGGGCGGGGCCTGGTCGCCGGCATTCGCCCAGACGCCCGCCGGCACGGCGCCCCAGGCTGCCGTCCGGCGCTACGACATTCCGGCCGGGCCGCTGTCGGCGACATTGAACCGGCTTGCAGATCAGGCGGATGTCTTGCTCAGCGTGCCGAGCGAGTTGACGGCGGGCAAGACCAGCCCGGGCGTGCAGGGTTCGTATTCCGTCGACGGCGCCTTCCAGGCAATTCTGGCTCGCACAGGTCTCGAGGCGGTGCGGCAAGGCGACGGCAGCTACTCGGTTCGTCCCGTGCCGGTCGCAGGTATTGAACGCGTCCTGCCTGCCATGTCGGTGATCGGCAAGCGAATCGACGATTCCGTCACCGCTCCCTACGCCGGCGGACAGGTTGCGCAAGGCGCCCAGGTCGGCCTGCTCGGCAATCGCGACTATATGGATACGCCGTTCAGCCTGACGAGCTATACGGAAAAACTCATCCGGGACGAACAGTCGACCAGCGTGGCGGAACTCCTGACCACGACCGATCCGTCGGTGCGCGCCGCGATCGACAGCAGCAATCGCTACGATGCGATCACGATCCGCGGGCTTCGCGTCGAAAACAGCGAAATCGCACTCAACGGGCTCTACGGACTCGTGCCGGCCTACCGCGTCGGCCCCGATCCGATCGAGCGCATCGAAATCCTGAAGGGGCCCGGCGCGCTGCTCAACGGCATGCTGCCGCAGGGCAGTGTCGGCGGCAGCGTCAACGTCGTGACGAAGCGCGCCGACGATACGCCGCTTACGCGCCTGACGACCGATTACATGTCCGGCTCGGTGTTCGGCGGCCATGCGGACATCGGCCGGCGTTTCGGGAAGAACGGCGAATTCGGCATCCGCATCAACGCTGCGCGTCGCGAAGGCGATACGCCGATCGACGACCAGTCGCGACGGAACACCGCGCTCGCGGTCGGACTCGATTATCGCGGCGATCGCCTGCGCCTGTTCGGCGACGTCATCTACCAGGACGATTACATGCACGGGGCCGCGCGCGGTTATACCCCGATCGCCGGAATCGGGATCCCGAAAGCGCCGGATTCCCGGATCAATCTCGCGCAGTCCTTTGCGTATTCGAGCTCTCACAGCCTGACCGCATTGGGGCGGGCGGAGTACGACCTTGCATCGAACGTGACGCTGTTCGGTGCGGTTGGCATCAATCGCTTCGGCTACGACAAGCTGGAGGACCCCGGGGCGACCATTACCGACGTGCTGGGCAATGCCACGTCCACGTCGAAATACCAGCAGGGGCGCTCGCATGCGCTGTCGGCGGAAGCGGGCGTCAGGGCGCGCTTCCGCACCGGGCCGATCGAACATCGGCTCGTCATCGGCGGGAATTTCCTTCAGCAGACGACATGGTTCGGGCAGACGGCTTATGGAAGCTATCTGACGAACATCTACTCGCCGACGCGTCTGGCCGGGCCCGGGGCACCCGTATCCGTTTCACCGGAAGCCAAGGACAGCGCGCAGATCCTGCGCAGCATTGCCGTTGCCGATACGCTGTCCGCCGCGGGCGAACTCGTGCAACTCACGCTTGGCGTGCGCCACCAGCAGGTCAACTCCAGCAATTTCGCCGCATCCGGCGCCGAAACGTCGCACCATGACCAGGGGGCGACGACGCCCTCCGTTGCGCTCGTGATTCGTCCGCTCGACCCGTTGTCGTTCTACGCGAACTACATCGAGGCGCTGACGCCCGGCTCATCGCCTCCGGCCGATGCCGCCAATCCCGATCAGGTGTTCGCGCCTTTCAAGTCGAAGCAATACGAGGTCGGGACAAAGCTCGATCTCGGCAACTTCGGGGCAACGCTGGCGCTGTTCCAGATCGATGTGCCGAGCGGCATTGTCGACCCGGTCACGAAGATCTACGGTCTCAATGGCCTGCAACGCAATCGCGGCGTAGCGCTTTCCGGTTTCGGGGAGCTCGGCCGCGGCGTCCGGGTGCTCGGCGGTGTCAGCTGGCTCGACGCGAGGTTGCGCCGAACCCAGGGCGGAGCCAATGACGGGAATCACGCCGTGGGTGCGCCATCGCTCCAGGCCAACGTCGGCGCAGAGTGGGATACGCCCTTCATCCCCGGATTCACGTTGGCCGGGCGCCTCATCTATACCGGCAAGGCCTACGTGAGCCAGGACAACGCACAGCACGTCCCGAGCTGGACGCGTTTCGATCTCGGCGGCCGCTTCACGACGAAGGTCGCGGGCAGGGACGTCACGCTCCGCGCCAGCCTGACCAATCTCTTCAACAAGGACTACTGGCAGGCAAATCCGACCGGGTACCTGATCAGCGGCATGCCGCGCACGTTCTGGCTATCGATGTCGACCGACCTGTAATGCGCTCCATGACGGCAATTGCTTCCCGGTCGTACGGCACGTTCGTGGCGCTTTGTCGCCGGATGACGCGGGTCCCCGCGCGCGGTCCGATTTTTTCACTTGCATCGGACTGCGAAGTTTTTGTTGACTTTGCATCTCAAAAAGGAATAATTCTCATTTCTGTTTTTCTGCGATCCGGCGTTGTGCCGGATGCCGGATGCCGGAGCGGTGGGGTATGGGGCAGGAGGCGCAGTCTCGCGTATTGCGCCATCGCGTTGTTGTCGCCCGGATACATCGAGCACGCGATACGTCAGTCGCAACGGAAGCGTCATTGCCCGTCGGGAAGTGGCAGGTTTTCACAATGAGTCGAAACGGAATCAGAACAATGCAGTCGATCAGGAATGCAGACGGTTTGGGGGAGAAGGCACGTGTTGCGAGGCGAGTGCCGGGACGTCGCCAGGAGACGTTGATGCTCGCGTGTGCGCTGGCGTTCGCGTCGTCGCATGTCTGCGCGCAAGGCACGGCGGGCAACGGTGCGGGTGACGCGCCGCAGGATGCGGCGGCCATCGGCGCCACCACACTCGATCCGATTTCCGTGAAGGCAAGCCGCCCGTCGCTGTATGCGGTGCCCGATGTCAATGTCGGCGCGCTCGGCGCGAAGGACCCGAAGGACCTGCCGATGTCGGTGGCGTCGTACTCGAGCGAACTGATCGAAGCGCAGCGTGCCCGCACGTTGATGGACGTGCTGAAGAACGACCCGTCGGTGCAGAACACCGCGGTCGGCGGCGCGATGGACAACATCAGCATTCGCGGCTTTCCGGTCGACTGGACCAACACGATGCGGCGCGACGGGATGCCGGTCGCACCGTACTACGACCTGCCGCTCGAGAACGTCGAGCGCGTCGACGTGCTGAAGGGCCCGTCGGGCTTCCTGTACGGCGTGAACTCGCCGGGCGGCACGGTCAACTACGTGCTCAAGCGCCCGACCCGCGACCGCTTCACGACCGTCACCGGCGAAGTGCGCAGCTACGACGGCTACTACGGCGCCGTCGACACGGGCGGTCCGATCGGCGACGGCCAGTTCGGCTACCGCTTCAACGTCGCCGGCGAGAAGGTCGGCAATTTCGGCCATTCGGGCGACCTGCGCCGCACGTTCGTGAGTGGCGCACTCGACTGGGCGATCTCGCCGCGCGCGCTGCTGCGTTTCAATTTCGACTACCAGAACAAACGTCTCGCCGCGCAGCCGGTGATCGGCACGCAGCCCGACGGTTCGCTGCCGCCGCAATTCGACCCGCGCACGCTGCTTGGGCAGCCCTGGCTGCAATATCGGACCAACACGTTCAACATCGGCGGGCAGTTCGACTTCAAGCTGACCGACAATTGGACCTTCACGACGCAGATCGCCCAGTCGTACAACAATCGCGACGCGGCGTTTCCGGACGTGTATTCGGTTGCAGCCAACGGCGACATCCTGAGCGGCGACATCTATCTGTCGCCGAACCAGAGCTTCCGCGTGCTGTCGACGAACACGTTCGTGACCGGCAAGTTCAACACGGGACCGCTCGCGCACCAGCTCGTGACCGGCGTGTCGACGCGCAACTACGATTCGCAGCAGGGTGGTTTCGGCGTGATACCGATCACCGTCGGCAATATCTTCAACCCGGTCTATTCGCCGGCGCAGACGACCACGTTCCCGGGCAAGACGGTCACCAGGAATTTCCAGCCGAGCGTGTTCATCAGCGACCTGATCGACATCGGTTCGCACTGGAGCGTGATGCTCGGTTTGCGCCACGTGCGCTACCGCGACGATTCGTATGCGCCGTCCGGCGCCGACACGCATTACGAGACGAGCGTCAACGTGCCGTCGGCCGGGCTGATCTTCAAGCCGCTGCCGTCGCTGTCGACCTACGTCAGCTATTCGGAGGGTTTCGAGCAGGGCGGTGTCGCGCCGTACAACACGCTCAATGCCGGCGAGAATCTCGCGCCGGTGAAGAGCAAGCAGTACGAAGCGGGCGTGAAGGCGGACATCGGCAGCGACCTGACGGTCAACGCAGCGGTGTTCCGCATCGAGAAGACGCTGCAGTACGTGAACGCGGCGAACTACTACGTGCAGGCCGGCACCCAGCGTCATACCGGTGTCGAGCTGACCGCGAACGGCCGCCTGACGCGCGATCTGTCGATCGTCGCAGGCGCGGCCTTCCTGCATACCGCACAGGACGAGACGGGCGACCCGGCGACGAACGGCAAGCGCGCCGCGAACGTGCCGACGTTCCAGGCGAGTGCGTTCCTCGACTACCGGATCGCGGCCGTACGCGGGCTCAACGTCGACGCGGGCGTCTATTACGTCGGCCGCCGGCCGCTCGATGCGGCGAACACCGTGTCGCTGCCGGGCTACGTGCGCTTCGACACCGGTGCGCGCTATCAGACGCGCATCGGCGGTCACACGACGATCTTCCGTGCCGGCGTGCAGAACCTGACCGACAAGCGCTACTGGGCCGCGGCGAACTACAACGCCGTGTGGCCAGGTCAGCCGCGCACGTTCTTCCTGTCCGCGCAGGTCGACATGTAACAGCCAGCATCGGCAACACGAGAGACGACGGCAACCGGACGCGCCGCAGAGCGCGCCAGCCGTCTCCCCCACGAAAACAGGTTATCCGCAGGGCATGCGCCGCACCGTCGGTACGGCGATGCCCGTTTTCATACGAGGGAAACGCATGAATCTTGCTGAAGGCATCGATCCGTCCGGTCTGCAGCCGGTTTCGAAGTCGCTCGCGATCTACGAATTGCGCGACGACGAGATTACCGGACTCACGGACGTTGCGCAGGAACTGGTCGCGCATCACGACAGCGTCGAAAGTACGGCATTTGCGCACGACTGCACGCTGGCCGCGCAGGAGCTGCCGCGTTCGCTGCGCGCGCTCGCGCAGCGCTACCGTCAACTCGAGTTGCCATGCAGCGTGCTGCTGCTGCGCGGCATGCCGGTCGACGACACGCGCATCGGCGCGTCGCCGTCGCACTGGGATGCGCCTTGGCGCAATCCGCCGTCGCTGCGCGAAGAGGCAATGCAATGCCTGATGACGTCGCTGCTCGGCGACATGTTCGGCTGGCGCACGCAGGAGAACGGCCGTTTCCTGCGTCACATCGTGCCGATCAAAAAGGACCATGCGGAGCAGCTTGGCGGCGGCAGCAGCGTGACGCTGGTATGGCACAACGAGGAGGCGTTTCACGAGCATCGCGCCGATTTCCTGTCGATTCTCTGCTACCGCAACGACGAGCGCGCGGAGACGATCTTCTGCGGGATCGATGAGATCGAGATCCCGGACGCCATGTGGCGCGTGCTGAGCGCGCCGCGCTTCACGATCCTGCCGGACAAGTCGCACTTGCCCGACCAGAACGTCAGCGAGCATTGGCGACTCGACGATCACGTGTTCGAACACATCCGCCGCATGCATGAAAACCCGGAGCCGGTGCCGGCGCTGTCCGGGCTGCGTGCGAAGCCGTGGCTGCGTGTGGACGAGGCCTTCATGGCGGCGCTGCCCGGCGACCGCGAGGCGGAAACGGCGCTGCGCTGGCTGATCGATGCGTGCTACGCGCACCAGACCAGCGTCGTCATGCTGCCGGGCGACATGGTCTGGGTCGACAACAAGCGCGCGGTGCACGGGCGCACCGTCTACCAGCCGAATTACGGGCCGCGCCAGCGCTGGCTGCGGCGCGTCAACGTTCACGTCAACCTGCGCGAGACGCTGCCGTTCCGGCAGGCGCCGACCACGCGCGAAATCCTGTGAGGCCCGGATGAACACGATGACACACGATTCGGTCGAGGCGATCGAAAACCTGGTGGACGTGCGTCCGCGGCTCGCGACGCAGCCGTCCCGATTGCGCGTGCTCGGCAAGCGCGTGATCGACGCACTCGATTACGACCCGGCGATGGTGCTCGACGCGGTCGAGCGTGCGTATCGCGGTCTCGGTACCGGCGAATCCGACAATCCGCGCAAGCTGATGAGCCAGCCCGCGGACAAGCATTCGGTCGCGTATTCGATGCTCGGCCGGGATGGCGGTCGGCGGACGGTCGGCTTCAAGACCTCGTACAAGCACGACCCCGAGCACAGCCGCGAGCTGCAGAAGTACTACACGACGCTGCTGCTGTTCGACGACGAGACCGGCATGCCGGTCGCGATGATGGACGGCAGTCTCGTCGGGTCGCTGCGCACGCCGGCCGTCTCCGCGCTGATCGCGCGCGCGGCCGCACCGCACGCGCGCACGGCGCTCGTCGTCGGCACCGGCACGCAGGGCCGGATGGCAGCGCCCTTTCTGTTGACCGCGCTGCCGGACGTCGAGCGCGTGATCGTGCACGGCCATTACGACGAAGGCATCGATGCAGTCCGCAAAACGCTGAAGCGCTTTCATCCGGACCGCGACATCGAGGTGTCGACCGATCTCGACGGCTCGGCGAGACAGGCCGACATCGTGCTCGGCGTGGCCGGCGCGGGCGCACCGGAGCGGGTGCGTCACGCCGCGCTGAAGCCCGGCGCGCTGGCGCTGCTGGTCGGCTACGGCATCGACGCCGATGCGCTCCACCGCGCCGACTACCGGATCGCGACGAGCGAAGCACAGATGCAGGTCACCGGCGTGGATCTTGTCGACGAGACGGGAAAGCTGCCGCCTGTCGATGCGGAGCTGCCCGACATCCTGCTCGGCCGCAAACCGGCGCGCCGTGCGGACGACGAGATCGTGTACGCGTTCAACAGCGGCATGATCGTGACCGACATCGCGCTCGGCCGCGTGCTGGCCGATGCGGCACGCGCGAAGGGGCTGGGCGAGGAGGTCGAGCTATGGTGAACGATATTCCGCGGCTGCCCGCCCTGTGGGATCCGGCGCTGCGCGATTTCGTGGATGAGCATGAAGCGATGATCCACGAACTTGCACACGGTTTCGATGCACCGATTCATCTGCTGTTTCCGGAGCGGTTCGCGCGTAATGTCGCGGCGTTTCAGCGCGTGCTCGACACGCGCCAGGTAGCGGGCCGCGTCTACTACGCGAAGAAGGCGAACAAGGCGCGTTGCTTCGTGCACGCTGCTGCCGAAGCCGGGATCGGTGTCGATGTCGCGAGTGTGGGCGAGTTCGCAGACGCATTGGCTGCCGGTGTCTGTGGCGAGGACATCGGGGTGTCCGGTCCCGCGAAGGCGAGCGACCTGCTTCGGCTCGCGGTGCTGCACGGTGCACTGATCGCCATCGACAGCATCGACGAACTGGATCGCCTCATTGCGATCGCGCAGCAATGTGAATGCATCGCGCGCGTGCTGCTGCGCATGGCGCCGGCCGCACAGACCGGAAGCCGATTCGGTCTCAGTGATGCGGCGCTCGAGTCGGCACTGTCGGTGTGTGCATCGAATCGGGCGTCAGTCGTCCTCGAGGGTTTCTCGTTCCACTTGTCCGGATACAGCGCGGAGGCCCGCTGCAATCAGGCCGGGATCGCAGTGCGCGCGTGCGTGTCCGCGCGTGCGCTCGATCTCTCGCCGCATACGGTCAATATCGGCGGCGGCTTTGCGATGTCGTACGCAAGCGCGGACGACTGGCTCGCCTTCCAGGCAGCACATGGTCCGGACGACTACCACGCGAAGAAGGTGTTCGACGGCTTCTATCCGTACCACTCGTCGTGCACGGGCGCGCCAATGCTCGACGCGATCCTGACCGGCATCCCGGACGGCGAGTCGAAGCCGCTGGCCGACCTGCTGCGCGAGCACGGCCTGCAGATCATGCTGGAGCCGGGACGTGCGCTTCTCGATCAGGCCGGCTTCACGGTATTTGCGGTGCAAGGCGTGAAGGATCGCGGCGACGGTCGCGGCAAATACGGCATCGCGACCGTGAACGGCACGAGCTTCAGCCTCTCCGAACAATGGTTCGCGAGCGAGTTCCTGCCCGATCCCGAGCTGCTGACTGCCGCACGCGATCCGCAGCAAGCGCCGCGCGTGTCCGGACCTTACCGCGCCTGCGTCGGTGGCACGAGCTGCCTCGACTCGGACATGGTCACGTGGCGCAAGGTCGTGTTCGCACAGCGTCCCGAGCCCGGCGACCTGCTGCTGTACCCGAACACGGCCGGCTATCAAATGGATTCGAACGAGTCGCCGTTCCACGAATTGCCGTTGCCCCCGAAGCTTGTGATGACCCTCGATGGTGCGCGTCCGCGTTGGCGCGTCGATCGCCTTTCCCCGTTTTCCGGAGCCTGACGATGAATATGCGTTTCCTGGGTGAACAACCGACGATCACCGTGCCGGCGATCGTATCGAAAGTATCGGACCTCATCGGCCGCACGCCGCTGTTCGAACTGATTCGCGGCGCCAACGGCGCGCGCATCCTGCTCAAGCTCGAATCGACGAATCCGACCGGCAGCGCCAAGATCCGGATGGCGCGGCAGATGCTCGATGAAGCCGAGCAGGACGGCAGCCTGCGGGCCGCCGGACGGGTGATCGAATCGACGTCCGGCAATACGGGCATGGGCCTCGCGCTGCTGTCCGCCGAACGCGGCTACCGATTCACCGCGGTGGTCGACTGTCATGCGTCGAAGGACAAGCTGCGCGCGATGCAGGCGTTCGGTGCGGAGCTTGTCTATGTGAGCGAAGGTGACGCGCTCGCGACGGCGGACCGCGAGGCACTCGCCGAGCGGATGGCGGCCGAGGATCCGGACAGCATCTGGACCGAGCAGCACAACAACCCGGCGAACGGCAACGGCTATCGCGGGCTTGCACGCGAATTGCGCGACACCCTCGGCGAACGGATCGACTATCTGGTCGGATCCGTAGGCACGGGAGGCTCGCTGTTCGGCACCGCGCGCGAGCTTCGCGCGACCGGCCCCGCGCCTCGCGTGGTCGGCGTCGAGCCCGTCGGCTCGATCGCGTTCGGCGGCGAAGGCGGCGCGTACTATCAATCGGGCACCGGCACGCCGCCCGGTGCGGAGATCGGCGCGCTCGTCGACTACGCGTTGCTCGACGAGGGTGTCAAGGTGACGGACGCGGCCGCGTTCAACACCGCACGCTACCTCGCGCGCAGAAAGTCGCTGCTCGTCGGCGGGTCGGCCGGCGGCGTGATCTGGCACGCACTGAAGATGTTCGACACGCTGCCGCCCGATTCGTCGCTCGTCGTGCTGGTTTGCGATGGCGGCGAGAAATACCTCGACACCGTGTTCAACGACGACTGGATGCGCGAGCGCGACCTGCTCGACGATTCCATCGCCCTTGAACTCGATCCGATCTTTGCCAACGCCGCATGAAGTTTCATCGACAGTCCTGGCATGACGCCAGACACATCGGCACGCTCGCCGGGCCGCTCATCCTCACGCAGCTCGCGCAGGTTGCACTGACCACCACCGACATCGTGATGATGGGGATGCTCGGTCCGCGCGAGATCGCCGCCGGCGGTCTCGCGCTGACGATCTTCAACCAGCTGAGGACGATGGGGACGGGGCTCGTGACGGGCACCGGCAACCTCGTCGCGTTCGCGAACGGGCAGAACGACCCTGCGCAGATCATGCGTCTCGTGCGTGCGAGTTTTGCGTTGTCGACGCTCGCGGCGCTTGCTTTCGCGCTGCTGATGCTGTTCGTCGAGAAGCCGCTCGTGTGGCTCGGGCAGGACCCGGCCGTCGCGCGGCAAGCCGCGTTCTACCTTGTGGCTGCCGCGCCCGGCATGTTGCCGTGCCTGTGGTTCCAGTCGCTGCGGCAGTACACGGTCGGGCTGCGCAAGCCCGGGCCGCTGCTCGCGATCACGGCCGTGTCGATCGTCGTCAACGCGGCGCTCGACTATGCGCTGATGTTCGGCCGCTTCGGTTTCCCCGAACTCGGCCTGACCGGCGTCGCGTGCGCGACGAGCGGCGTGTACCTGCTGTCGTTCGTCGCGTTTCTCGCGGTCGCGAAGCGGCGGACGGAACTGGCCGGGCATCTGTCGCTTGCCGCGTGGCGTGCCGACCGGGACGCGCTCGCGCGCACGTGGAAGATGGGCCTGCCGATCGCGGCGACCTATGGTTCCGAGGCGGCGTTCTTCACCGTGCTCACGCTCGTGATCGGCACGCTCGGCACCGACGCGCTCGCCGCGCAGACGATCGTCAACCAGGTGATCTACATCGTGTTCATGATCTCGGTCGGCCTGTCGCATGCGTCGTCGATCAGCATCAGCCATGCGTGCGCGCAGCACGACTATCGCGGCGCGCGGCGCCTCGGCTATACGGGGCTCGTGCTCGGCGTCGGCGCGATGCTGATCGTCGCGCTGCCGTATGTCGTCGCACCGGCGCACGTGCTCGCGCCATTCCTCGACCACGGCGCTGCCGCGAACGCCGACGTACTGCGGCTCGCGACGGGCTTGCTGACGATCGCCGCGCTGCTGCAGATCTTCGATTGCAGCCAGAACATCGGCGTCGGCATCCTGCGCGGCCTCGGCGACGTGAAGAGCGCGTTCCGGATCTCGATCGTCGGCTACTGGATGATCGGCCTGCCGGTCGCGTGGGCCACGGGCGTGATGCTTGGCTACGGGATCTACGGGATCTGGATCGGACTCGCGATCGGGCTTGCCGCGACCGCGACGATGCTGCTGCGCAAGTTCGAGCACCGTCTCGGTACGCTGGCAAAACGGGCGAGCGCGAGTCATTCATGAGCGAACGCCACGTCACGGAACAGCGCGTGGCCGGCGAGCCGTCGTCCGATGGGCATCGCGTGCGATCGACGCGGTCCGGTTCGGCGCATGAGCCGCGGGTGCGCGTCGGCACGATCGTGCTCGCGCTGCTCGTCGCACTCGCCGTCGTCGCGCTCGCGAGCCTGTGCGCTGGAAACCTCGTGCTCAGTCCGGCCGCCGCGCTCGATGCATTGGCGAACGGCGGCGACACGCCCGCCGCGCAGATCGTCCATGCACTGCGCCTGCCGCGGTACATCGCGGCGCTGCTGGTCGGTGCAAGCCTCGCGGTCGCCGGTGCGCTGATGCAGGGGATCACGCGCAATCCGCTTGCCGACCCGACGCTGACCGGCGTCGTCAGCGGCGCGGCACTTGCCGTCGTCGCGGTGACCGTGCTGGCGCCGGCCGTGCCGGCCGGCGCCATGCCGTTCGTGGCGCTCGCAGGCGGTGGCGGGGCGGCGACGCTCACGTTCGCGCTTGCGTGGCGCGCGCGGCTGTCGCCGTTGCGCCTGTCGCTGGCCGGAACGACGATCGCCGCGCTCGGCAGCGCGGGCGTCATCTCGCTGATGATCGCGGCGGGTCCGCAGGCAGGACCGTTGTTCTACTGGCTGGCGGGCGGCCTGGCGGGTGTGGGCTGGCAGCAGGTTGCGATGGTGGCGCCGTGGTCCGCCGCCGGACTGGCCGCCGCGTTCGCCGGCGCGCGCGTGCTCGATACGCTCGCGCTCGGTGACGAAGCCGCGCAGAGCGTCGGCCTCGACCTGCTGCGCTGGCGGTTGATCCTTGGGGGCGTTGCGGTTGCGTTATCGGCATCGGTGGTCGCGATTGCGGGTCCCGTCGGCTTCGTCGGACTGTGCGTGCCGCACCTGGCGCGCGTCGTGCTCGGCGGCGGTTATCGGCGGACACTCTTCACGACCGCGCTGGCCGGTGCGCTGCTTGTCGCGGTCGCCGATCTCGTCGCTCGCACGGTCGCCGCGCCGCGCGAACTGCCGGTCGGCTTCCTGACCGCACTGGTCGCGACGCCGCTGTTGATCGCGATGATCCGTCGCGACGAAGGAGCGTCGTCATGATGGACGGTTCGAATCTGTGGGTGCGCACCGTGGCTGCGCGACCCGCCTGGTCGCGCGCGATCGCGCGTGTAGCAGGCGGGACGGTCGCGCTGGCGATCACGATCGCGCTGGCGCTACGGTTTGGCGCGGCGGATTTCCCGTTGACGGCGGCGGTTCAGGCATTGATCCATCGTGACGGCGCGCACGCCGCCGCGTTCGTGCTGTGGGAGCTGCGCATGCCGCGCGTGCTGCTCGCGCTGATGGTCGGTGCGCAGCTTGCGGCGAGCGGGCTCGTGCTGCAGGCGGCGCTGCGCAACCCGCTGGCGGAGCCGGGCGTGATCGGCGTGTCCTCGGGCGCGACGCTTGGCGTGATGGTGCTGCTGCTCGTCGCGAACTTCGCCGGCTCGATCGACAGCAGCCGGCTCGACGCCTACGACGCGACGTGGATGCCGCTCGTCGCGCAACTCGGCGGCATCGGTGCGGCGCTCGGTGTGTATGCGCTCGCGTGGCGCAACGGTACTGCGCCGTTCCGCCTGATCCTGATGGGCGTGGCCGTGAGCGCCGCGCTGTATGCGGTCGCGATGACGATCCTTGCAGGCTGGGGTTCGAGCCGCATCGAAGTGCTGCTCACCTGGCTGTCCGGCAACCTGTACGCGCGCGGCTGGCAGCATGTGTTGCAGCTCGCACCGTGGACCGCAGCGACGATCACGCTGCTGCCGGCGATCCTGCCCGGGGTGCAGGTGCTGTCGCTCGGCGACGACGCGGCCGCCAGCGTCGGCCTCGATGTCGAACGCTGGCGTCTCGTCGCGATTGCCTATGCGGGTTTTGCGGCCGCCTGCGCGGTCGCTGTCGCCGGTCCGGTTGCGTTCGTCGGCCTGGTCGCGCCGCATCTCGCGCGGCTCGCGGTAGGCGGGCCGCTCGCCCGGCAGGCGCCGTTCGCGCTGCTATGCGGCGCGCTGATCACGGCGCTCGCCGATCTGGTCGGGCGGATCGTCGTCGCGCCGGCCGAGATTCCGGTGGGCGCGGTCACCGCGCTGTTCGGCGCGCCGCTCTTTCTCTATCTGCTTTCCCGATCTTCCCGATGACACTCGTTGCCCGTGATCTTTCGCTCGGGTACGGCACGCGCCGTATCGTCGACAACCTGTCGCTGTCGATCGAGCCCGGCCGGACCACCGTGCTGCTCGGTCCGAACGGTTCCGGCAAGAGCACGCTGCTGCGCGCGCTCGCCGGCCTGCTCGCACCGCGAGGCGGCGCCGCGCTGCTCGATGGCGTACCGCTGCAGCACTGGCCACGCCGCCAGCTCGCGCGGCGCATCGCCTTTCTCGCGCAAACGCAGGACGTGCCGGCCGGCCTGACCGTGCAGGAACTCGTCCGTCATGGACGATTCGCGCATCGCACGTGGCTGCGCGGCGAAACCGATGACGATCGCGACGCGGTCGACTGGGCGCTGGCCACGACCGGTCTTGCGGCGATGCGCGAGCGTCCGCTCGTCGCGCTGTCGGGTGGCGAGCGGCAGCGCGTGTGGATCGCGATGGCGCTCGCGCAGCGGGCCGACGTCTTGCTGCTCGACGAGCCGACGACCTATCTCGACCTCGGGCATCAGCTCGACGTGATGCAGACGCTGCGGCGTCTCAACGACGAATTCGGCCTGACGCTCGTGATGTCGCTGCACGACCTGAACCAGGCGATGCGTTTCGCGGATCGTGCGGTCGTGATGCGCGACGGCAGGCTGATCGCCGATGGCATGCCGGTCGACGTGCTGACCCCGGCCTTCGTCGCCGACGTGTTCCATGTCCATAGCGAGCGGCTGCACGGCGCGAGCGATGGCGTGCCGGTATGCCATCCGCTTGGCTATGCGGGGTCGGGAAGCGGGGACGCGGATGCGGAACGGACTTCCGGCAACGTCGTGCCTTTCGTCGGGCGGGTCTCGAATGATCGACCGTAAGCGCCGCGCGCTCGCGCTCGCATTGCCCGCATCGCTCGCGTCCGTGCTGGCGCGGCCGGTTCGCGCGACGGAGCAGGCCGCGCCGTACAGCGTGATCGACGATCGCGGCGTGACGTTGCGCTTCGGCACCGCGCCACGCCGGGTTGCGACGATCTCGACCTTCGGCGCCGACACCGCGCTCGCGCTTGGCGTGCAGCCGGTCGCCTCGACCTTTCTCGTGCGCGGCCGCCGGCCCGCGTATCTGCTCGACCGGATGGATCGCGTGACCGATCTCGGCCAGCGCGCGAGCCCGAGCCTGGAATTGCTGGCGAGCACGCGCGCCGACCTGATCATCGCGATCCGGCGCTACACGGAAGCGAACGCGGCGCGGCTGCAGCAAATCGCGCCGTATCTCGCGCTCGATCTCGAGGTCCGCGAGGACAGCGACCGCAGCATCGCGCTCGCCGGCGCGGCGCTGGGGCGCGCCGAGGCCGCGGCTGCGCTGAACCGGCGCTTTGCCGGCGCGTGTGCGGAGATCCGCGCGCGCATCGGGCCGCGGCGCGGGCCTCGCTATCTGTTCGTCTGGGGCACGGGCACCGCGCCGTGGGCGTTCTACGACGAGAACATGACCTGCTCGCTGCTGAATGCGCTCGGCGGTGTCAACGTCGCGGGGCGCAATCCGCTGCCGTCGCGACGCGACAACACTGCGTTCCAGATGAGCCTCGAGACGCTGCTGATCGCGGAGCCGGACATGATATTCGTGTACGACGACGGCGGGCCGCGCGGCTTCGAGACGAATCCGGTGTGGCGATACCTGATTGCCGTGCGTCGTGTGCGGATCGTGCGCGTCGGCGATCACTGGATCGAATCGTTCGGCCCGATCGCACGTCATGCGGTGCTGGCCGAGGCTGCCGCGCATTTGCATCCGGATCGGTTCGAATCACCCGACCTGCGCGAGATTGCGATGTCGTATCTGGGCCGCGCAGGTTGATTTCCCTTTCACCGATATCGAAGGATCACGCCATGAAGCACGACACCTGGGCCATCGAACTGATTCCGACCGAACAGATCCTGCCGAACGAAGAGCACGACGAGACGCGCCTGCTCGAAGTCCTGGACAGCATCGCGCGCAGTGGCCGCTGGACCGCTCCGATCGTGCTCGAGCGCGCGAGCCTCGCGGTGATGGATGGGCATCATCGGCTGGCCGCAGCACGGCGACTGTCGCTGCCGCTCGTGCCATGCGTGCTGCTCGACTATGCGCAGGTCGGCGTCGAGACGCGTCGTCCGGACTTTCGCGTCGACGGCGACCAGATCATCGCGCGGTCCCGGGCGCGCGTGCTGTATCCGCCGAAGACGACGCGGCACATCTTTCCGCAGCCGCTGCCGGCATGCAATATCGACATCGCGGCGCTATCCGTGTGAACGCGCGGCGAGCCCGCACATCGGACCGATTTCGGTGCGGCGTGCCGCCGGCAGGCGCGTCACGATCAATGGCGAAACCTGCGGTCCGGGCAAGGATCGGCCTGGGGTATCGATCAAATTACGATTTGCTTTCGCTGGTGCTCGCTGCCCGCAACCGTTCGATATCCAGAATGGCGATTTCCCCGGACTTCAGGCTGACGATGCCCTCGCTTTCGAGATGCTTGAGCAACTGATTCGTGGTTTGCCGTGACAGCGACGCCATCGATGCGAGACGCTCTTGCGAGAGCCGGATCCTGCTCTGCGTCGCATTGAGGCCGCCGTACCCTTCGGCGATCATCAGCAGGCGGCTTGCCAGGCGTTGCGCCGCGGGCAACGATGCCAGGGATTCGACGTTCCTGAACGACAGCCTGATGCGCTGCGCCATCAGCAGCGCAAAATCGCGCCAGTAGCGCGGCGTGGCGTCCAGCACGCTCCGCAGCGCGGCCTCGGGGACATGCATGAGCAGCGTCCGGCTGGCGGCGATCGCATCGTGCGGACGCGGAAGCCCGTCGAACATCGAGATTTCGCCGATCCACGCGGTCAGACCGAGTACCGCGTGCAGCATTTCCTTGCCATCGGCGCTGACCGTCCCGATCGAAAGCGACCCTTCCAGCACCGCGTAAAGACCGTCGGACGGGTCGCCGCACCGATACAGCAGTTGCCCCTTTTCCAGCCGGAGCAGCGTCGCGTGGCTCACCAGGTAGTCCCGCAGCTCGACGGGCAGGCCCTGGAACCAGGGTGTCGATTCGAGTTGCGGGCGATAGGGGAGTAGCCTGGAATCCATGGGTATCTCGGCGTGTCGGCTACGCGACAGACTCTGCGTGGGGATCCCGAGATCATACGTCGACCGCTCTGACGACGCGTCGAAGCCGGCCCGCGTGCATCGCGTTGCGTCATGCCGGCCCGGCCCGGCGCTTGCGCGGAGCGCCGCTGCAGTTTCCTCAATGGCTGACCTCTAGATCAAGGAGTATTGACGTGACCTCATCCGATACCAGTCTGAAGCAGTCGGTTTCCGCTGCCGAATGGGAAGCACGAGTCAACCTCGCGGCCACCTACCGCCTCACCGCGCTGTTCGGCTGGGACGACCTCGTGTTCACCCATATCTCCGCACGCGTGCCGGGCCCCGAGCACCATTTCCTGATCAACCCGTACGGGATGATGTTCGACGAGATCACCGCGTCGTCGCTGGTCAAGGTCGATCTCGACGGCCGCAAGGTGTCCGACTCGCCTTACGACATCAATCCGGCCGGCTTCACGATCCACAGCGCGGTGCATGCGGCGCGCGAGGACGCGCACTGCGTGATGCATACCCACTCGGTCAACGGTGTTGCGGTGTCGGCGCAGGAAGCCGGCTTGCTGCCGCTTTCCCAGCAATCGCTCGGCGTGCTCGCGTCGCTCGGCTATCACGACTACGAGGGCATCGCGCTCAACGAAGACGAGAAGCCCCGCCTCGTGCGCGACCTCGGCAGCAACACGTACCTGATGCTGCGCAACCACGGCCTGCTGACCGTCGGCGCGACGCCGGCCGACGCATTCGTCGCGATGTACTTCTTCGAAGCGGCGTGCATGATCCAGGTCCGCGCGCAGGCCGGCGGCTCGACGCTGCTGCCGATCGCGCAACCGATCCTCGACGGCATCAGGCAGCAGATCGCCGCGGTGACGCGGGGCGTCAGCGCGGGCGCGCTCGTGTGGCCGGGGCTGCTGCGTCGGCTCGATCGCCGGAACCCCGGTTATACGGACTAGCGATCGAGCGTCACGAGGCTGTTCCGCGATACTGTCGACGCCATATGTCCGGCCATCGGCGCCATGCCGCCGATGGCGCGCGATGCGCGCGGGAACGCCTCGATGTTCGCGCTTTGTCCGACGGACGATTGCAGTGATCCACACATGCCTGTTGGCGGAATCACCAAAACGATGCGCAACGTATTCTTGCCGATATCGAGATAATAATTAAGGATTGCTGTGCAACAATTCCGTCGGTTTCCGAGGAAGAGTTGAGATGGATACGCTCCACAACATGCGTGTATTTGTTCGGGTGGTCGACGCCGGCGGTTTTTCGGCGGCGGCGCGACAACTCGATACGAGCACCGCCAGAATTTCACGCGCGATTGCCGACCTGGAAGGGCGCTTGGGCATGCGTCTGTTGAATCGAACGACACGTCGCTCCACGCTCACCGAGGCCGGCGAACGGTATTTTCGCCGTTGCGAGCAGATCCTGGGCTGCATCGCGCAGATGGAAGCCGAAGTCAACGGCGCTCACGCGTGGCCGTCCGGAACGCTGAGGCTGCACTGCATGCCCGTTCTGGGGCAGCGGAATGTGCTGGAGTGCCTGTCCCGCTATCGGCAACGCTTCCCGGACGTGGATGTCGACCTGACGTTTTCCCAGCGGCGGCCCGACCTGATCGATGAAGGCTTCGACGTGTCGATCGTGCTCGGGCGCAGCCTTCCGGATTCGGGTCTGGTGTCGCAGCGGCTCGGCGCGACCTTCAGCATCATGTGCGCGTCCCGACGGTACATCGACGAACACGGTGTTCCCGTCGTGCCGCAGGACCTCGCGCGTCATGCGTGTCTCGGCCTGGTTTCGCCGCACATGCCGTGCGACGAGTGGGCGCTGACGGGCCCGGATGGCGAGGAGCCCGCCGTGCCGGTCCTTCCGGTATTTCGCGTCAATGACGCCGACGCGCTGGCGGCGGGCATTCGGGACGGAATGGGCGTGGGGCTGCTGCCGCGTCCCGCCGCCATGTCCGGGCTGCGTAACGGGGACTTCGTGCGTGTCATGCCGCATCATCATGCGCACGACATGAACATCTATGCAGTGCATTCGTCACGCCGATCCCTGGACCCGAAGGTTCGAACCTGGATCGACTTCCTGAGCCGGGAAGTCCCGCCGATGCTGGAAAGCAACGAGCAGGCGCTCACGCGATTTGCCGAATTGACGCCGAATTGAAGGAAAGAGGAAGGATGCGCACTGGAAACGGCACCGTTCCGCAAACGTCGGGGCTCATGCGCGAGAAGTTCAGGGAACTGGCGTCGAACCCGTCGGAGGTGATCGAACGGACGTATGCGGCGTTGACCCGCATCGAGGGCTACGAAGACCTGTCGCCAACCGTCAGGAAGGACATCATGGATTCGATCGCGCTGTCGGAGCGCCTGTGGATCGAATCGGTGTCCGCCGGCGCGTTTCCGTCGACGAAGGATCTCGCGGTGTTCCAGGATTTTGGCCGCAGGCGGGTCCATCAGGGCATTCCGCTGCCGTCGCTGCTCAGGGCGTTTCGTGTCGGGCTGAAGGAGGTGTGGCACAAGTGCGCCGAGCTCGCCAACGAACACGACGCGTTGCGCGACGAACTGATCTTCGTGATTTCGCCCTACCTGATGGACTTTTTCGACGACATGGCCCAGCTGATTTCGCGAGCCTACCTCGACGAGCAGTATCAGCAGGCGCGCTGGCGCGAATCGTTGCGGTATCAGCTTCATGACGTGATCTTCAACCATGCCGGCGATGACGAAGCGTTCCGCAAGACCGCCACGGCGCTGGGCCTCGATCACACCGTTCGCAGGGTCGCGATCGCCATCGGGTCGCAGCGCCTGGACCGCGGCGCGTTGCATTCGGAGGCGGAGGCCGATCGAATCGTGCTCGCCGTGGCGCGACACCTGAGGGCAAGCCGGGACAGCCTGATCGACGTCTGGCATCGCGATCGCCTGATCGTCTGGGCGCCATGCAATCACGACGAGTCGGCAATCGCGAGCGACAGGCGCGTCGCGGACCGAATGTCCGCGTTGCTCGCCGCTCAGCGCTCGATCGCGTCGGTGGGCATCGGCCTGGCGGGTTCCGGCGCGAAAGGCTGGGCGGCGTCAGCAGACGAAGCGATCCGGGCGCTGGATGTCGGCCGAAGCGCGGACGCCGAGCAGCGGATGCATCGTTACTCGGACATCATGATCGAGGAATGCATACGCAGTCACGACGGCGCGCTCAACTACCTGCTTTCGCTGATCGACGAACTGTCGAGCGAGCCGGAGATCGTTCTGACGCTGGAGACCTTCTTTGCGAACATGCAGCGGCGCAAGGTCACGGCAGCGGCGCTTGGCATCCATCCGAACACGCTCGATCACCGGGTCGAGCGCGCGGAAAACATCACGGGCGCGAAACTCGACGACGCCGCGTGGATCGCCCGGTTCGAGATCGCGCTGAAGCTTCGTGGCACGCGCGCGTAGCATGCCGCAGCCGTGGCGTCGGCGCCGGATTCCGGTAGAGGCGGTCATGGGGGGCGGCCGCTCGCGTCGAATGCGCGGCGCGGGGTCAATCGGCGTCGAAATGAAAAATATTGAGAATCCGCAGCAGCAATTGCCCCTTCGCGCCGATGTCCGGTGACGCGCGCACCGCTACGTCGCGATGGAGGATCTGCATCCCGCGGCGTACCGACTGGTCGAACGCGGCGGCAAGTTCGGCGTTCTTGGTCAGCAACGGTGCGATTGCTTCGCGCGGCAGGCGGTAAATCGCGCAATAGGTGCGTGCCACCGCAGTCGCCGCGTGCGGCGCCCCCGTGAGCATGCCGATCTCGCCGACATATTCTCCGGCGCTGATGTGGCCGATCGTCCCGGTGACGGAACCGGACGTTCGCGTCAATTCCAGAATCCCCGACGCGACGACGTAGAGCCCGTCATCCGCTGTGTCCTGCGAAAAAAGCACCTCGTCGGGTTCGAGCCGAAGCAGCGCGAAACGACCGGCGAGATCGTCGAGTTGTTGCTCGTCGAGACACTCGAACAGGACGACGTCGCGAAGCAGCCGGCGCACCGCGAGCAGCTTGTCCGCGATGTCCGCGTTCGGCGCTTTGCCCGTGTCTGCGTGGCCGAGATAGCCCGCATAGTGCAGCTGACGGTGGACGGCTCGCAGCAGGGTGTCCCTGGTGGACGACAGTTGCCGGGTGTCGGCGACGAAAAACGAGATTCGATAGACGTTCCGTTTCATCCCGAGCTGAGTCAGGACGGTTTTGGGCGCGGGGATTCGAAGGATGTCGGGGCAAATGAGCGTCGCCTGGGACAGCACGTCGATGACGCGCTCGGGAACCGCGCTTTCCGAAACGGCGATCTCGACGGATGCCGCCCTGCGTTGAGTCGGGAAGCTTCTGTTGACGATCTCGGCCTTGGCGATCAGGCTGTTCGGGATGATCGCGATGTCGTCGCCGTCGGTGTGGATCCGGATCGAGCGCCAGTTGATCTGCGTGACGATGCCTTCGATCCTGTCGCCGATCTGGATCCGGTCCCCCACGCCAAACGGCGCTTCGACGCCGACCGCAATACCGGAAAAGACATCGGCCAGCGTGTTTTGAAGCGCGAGACCGAGGACGATGGCGACCACGCCCGAGGTGGCCACCACGCCTGTCACCGGCAGCGCATAGACGGAATTCAGCACGATCGCGGCGGTCGCGATATAGACGGCGGCCGCGAACAGGTCGGAGAAAAGCCTGGCGCCTCGCGAGTGACCGTCCCGATGAAGGGCGAACGAGAGGCCGGCGACCACGATCCTCGAGCCCAGCAGCCACCACGCGCCGCCGATCGCGCGCAGCCACACACCCGCGGTGTCCGCGTGATCCTGCAGCGGCGGAAACACCGGCAGGACGATACCCTGCTTGTGAAAATAAAAACTGATGGCGAGAAAACAGGCCACGTCGAACGCAATCCGGACCCGGTCCGAAAAGCGCCGAAGCCCGAGCACGCCGGCGACCGTGATCGCGATCAGCATCGCGGCGGAGATAAGCGTCAGATTCACCACTGTCCTCGCTCGATTGCATTCAGTAGCGAATCAACGCACGCCCGCTCGACGCCCGCATGGGACGCGCATTGCCACGCACACGTGTGCCTGTCTCGCGATCGTCCCGCCCACGGATTCGAGAGCGGCTGTTGCCAGCCGCGCTCGATGCGTCGGGAACGCGCAGCGCACGCTCCCGTTGCCGGGCAACCTGCGCCGGCGCAAAGGCGGTGGCCGCTTCAGCTTCCGTCTCGCCGCAGGGAAAGGAGACCGAGCAGCACTTCGTCGCGGCGAGCCGCCAACTGGTCGATCGACTGGCCGGCGACCTCGTCCTTGACGCCCGCGATCACTTTCTGGCGAAGTTCGGGCGTGATCTGCGGCGAGCCCAGCACGCTCCACCACGCGGTCATCGGGCCGGTGAACTGGTCGAAGAAGTGCTCGATGCCGCCTTGTCCGCCACCGAGATGGAACAGCATGTTCGGGCCCATGATGCCCCAGCGCAGGCCCGGCCCCCAGCACACCGCGGTATCGGCGTCCTTGACGCTCACGACGTCTTCCGCGATCAGATGGACGATCTCGCGCCAGAGCGCGGCCTGCAGGCGATTCGCGACGTGGCCGGGCACTTCCTTGTTGAGCTGGATGGTCTTCTTGCCGAGGCGCGTATAGAACGCGGTCGCCCGCTCGATCGTTTCTCGCGACGTCTTCGCGCCCCCGACGATCTCGACCAGCGGAATCAGGTGCGGCGGGTTGAACGGGTGGCCGATCACGCAACGCTCCGGATGGCGCTCGCAGGCCGACTGGATCTCGCTCATCGTCAGGCCCGACGAGCTCGACGCGATGATCGCGTCCGGCGCCAGAATGGCGTCGAGATGCTTGTAGAGATCCTTCTTGAAGTCGATCCGCTCGGGCCCGTTCTCCTGCACGAAATCGCTGCCGGTCACCGCTTCATCGAGATTGGCAGTGAACTGCAGTCTCGCGCGCGATGCGCCCGGCGCGAGCCCGAACTGCTCCAGAGCGGGCCATGCCGCGTCGATGAATGCCCGGAGCTTCGGCTCGGCATCGGGGGCAATGTCCGTTGCGATGACGTCCAGGCCCTTGGCCAGAAACAGCGCGGCCCAGCTTGCGCCAATGACACCGGTGCCGATGATGGCAACGCGGTTGATATCTTTGCCCATGGCTAACTATCCTTCGAGTGGAGTGGGTCAGACGAACGCGCTGAAACCGGTCACGGCCTTGCCGACGATCAGGTGGTTCATTTCGCGTGTGCCTTCGTACGAATAGAGCGCTTCCGAGTCGGCAAAGAAGCGCGCGACGTTGTAGTCGAGGACGATGCCGTTGCCGCCGAATATTTCACGGGCCCACGCCACGGTCTCGCGCATGCGGCTCGTGCAGAATGCCTTGGCCAGCGACGATTGCTGGTCCTGCAACTTGCCCTGGTCCTGCAATTCGGCAAGCCGCACGACCATGCATTGCGACGCGGTGATGTTGCCGAGCATCTTCGCGAGGTGGTCCTGCACCATCTGGAACGACCCGATCGGCTTGCCGAACTGCTCGCGGGTCTGCGCGTAGCGCACCGCATGTTCGTAGGCGCCCATGCTGCAACCGACGGCTTCCCACGCGACGTATTGGCGGGTGAGCCGAAGCACGCGCGCCGTGTCGCGGAACGACATGTCGCCCTGGAGGCGGTTCTCTTCAGGCACCCGGCAGTTGTCGAGCGTGATCTCGCCGTTCTGCACGACGCGAAGCGCGATCTTGTGCTCGATCTTCTTGACCGAAAAGCCCGGCGTGGTCTTGTTCTCGACGATGAAGCCCTTGACCTGGTTGTCGTCGACGTCACGCGCCCAGATGATCGACAGGTCGCACCACGGCGCATTGCCGATCCAGCGCTTCTGGCCATTGAGCACCCACGTATCGCCTTCGCGCCTGGCGGTCGTCAGCAGGCCGCCGCCTGCGCCCGACCCGACCAGCGGTTCGGTCAGTCCGAAACAACCGACTTTTTCCAGCCGCGCCATCGGCGGCAGCCATTTCTGCTTCTGCTCCTCCGATCCGCCGAGATAGATCGACCCCATGGCCAGCCCGCTATGGACGCCGTAGAAGGTCGAGATGGACGAGTCGACGCGCGCCAGTTCCATCGCGATGAAGCCATCGAGCAGCGTGCTGCCGCCGGGGCAGTCGTAACCTTTGAAGCCGACGCCGACGATGTTCAGATCCCTGATCCCGGGGATCAGCTCGAACGGGAACGCATCCTCGGCCCAGAACGTGTTGATCACGGGCGCGACCTGCTCCTCCATGAAGGCGCGCACGCGTTTCAGCAGCGCGCGTTCGTCTTCACTCAGGAACTCGCGAATCAGGTAGAAGTCGCTGTCGGGGGCCGGAAGCGGGTGGTTGGGCTTCGAGCTGGCAGTCATGATGATTTCCTAGTAAGCGTTGATCAGGCGGCGTTCGAGGGCGCGCGCAGATAGTCGTGGACGACTTCCGCGCCCGCGATCGTCAGGTCGGTGAGGAGGTGGACCGCGGACAGCACCTCGAGCACCGGCAGCTTGGCGACCGGCGCGAAACAATGCGGATGCAGTTCCAGGGACGCGGGGCCGGTCCACGCGCCCTTCACGGTGATGTCGGTCACGTAGTACTTGACCAGTTCGCAGACGCGGGCGGAGCCGTCGACATGCGGCAGGATCTTCAGCAGGAAGCCGGGCGCCTCGAGCGTCTTCCTGACGGCGGCGAGATCCAGCGGCTCGTATTTGTATCCCATCGTCGCGGTCGCGACCCGCACGCCGTTATAGTCGAGCGTGCCGACCAGCGCGTCGTTGCGGATTTCGAGCTTCGGCTGGGCCAGTACCTTCGGAAAGCCGAGCAGTTCGCGGCCGGAAGCGATGCCGGCTTCGCTGTCGAGGTACATCGCATGGGTAAAGCCGCCGGATTCGCCGTTGAACGTTACCGGGACCACCTGGCCCGATTCGGTGTAGGAACCGAGCCCGCTCGAGTCCGGCATCTTGATGAACTCGTATTTGACGATCGGCTCGGTCGGCATCAGCGGGGCGGGCACCACGCGCGCCAGCGCCTCCGGATCGGTGCGATAGCTGATGATGATGAATTCGCGATCGATGAACCGGAACGGCGGCTTGGGATAGGCCGGACTGCCGATCGGCATGGCATACGCGCGAGCGCGGATTTCGTCTTCAGTCATGAAAGGCTCCGAATGTGCGGCTGGCGTCAGCCAGCCGGTGGGTTGTCGCCAGGGCAGGCGTTCAAGCCATGGGATGGCGCAATGCGTCAGTTCGCGCTGTCGAAGCGGGCGACCACGCCCGCATCCTGCAGACGGGCGATCTCGGCGTCGTCGAAGCCCATCTCGGTCAGGATTTCCTCGCCGTGTTCGCCAAGCTGCGGTGCCGCGCCAGGCTTCACCTTTTGCTGCCCTGCGATATGAATCGGATTGCTGACCGTTCTCGTGGCGGGCTGGCCCGGCACTTCGAGTGGCACGACGATGCCGTTGAGCTCGAGCTGCGGATCGTGAATGATTTCCTCGGCAACCTGCACGACACCGAAAATCACGCGCTCGGCGGCGAGCGCCTGCTTCCAGAAGGACAACGGCTGGCTGTCGAACAACGGATCGAGGATCTCGACCAGCGCGGCCGCGTGTTCGGCGCGCAGCTTTTCGTCGGCAAAGCGCGGATCCTCCAGAAGCGCGGGCATCCCGATCGCGCGGACGAACGGCGCCCATTCCTTGCGTTGCGCGGCGACCAGCAGGATCCAGCGCCCGTCGCTCGTCCGGTACGGATTGAGCAGCGCGTTCGGCGGGCGCTTGCGGTCGTGCTGCGGGAAGAACTTGCCGCCGTTGAGGCCGCCTTCGACCCATGCCGCGGCCGCCCAGATGCCGTTCGCGATCAGCGAGGTCGTCACGTGGCTGCCCTTGCCGGTCTTCGTGCGCTCGTAGAGCGCCGTGACGATCGCCGCATACAGCGTCGTTGCCGTCGCGTGATCGCCAATGCCCGGGATGGGAAGGGTCGGCGGGCTGCCCGCGTCGTGGGTCACTTCCATGAGGCCGGAGCGTGCCCAGTACGCGGTGACATCGAATCCCGGGGTATCGGCCTCGGGGCCCTGCGCGCCATAGCCGGTGATGTCGGCATAGATCAGCTTCGGATTCAGCGGCGCGAGGTCCTCATAGGTCACGCCCAGCGCCGCCCTGACGCGCGGCGGGAAATTGACGACCAGCACGTCGGCCCACCGGACGAGGCGCGTCAGCACTTCCCGCGCGTCTGCGGACTTCAGGTCGAGCGCGATGCTGCGCTTGTTGCGGTTCGTCAGCTGCCACGCATAGTTCGTGCCGGCAACGGGATTCGGCGGAATGGTCGAGAAGAAGCGATAGACGTCGCCCGTGCCCGGAGGCTCGATCTTGATGACGTCCGCTCCAAAGTCGGCGAGTATCGTCGTGGCCGCAGGGCCGGCAATGTAGCTCGCGAGATCGACCACCTTGAGGCCTGAAAACACGTGTGTTCCATCAGTCATTGCAGTGTTCCGGATTCGATG